>DASPLZ010000435.1:0-5390 GCA_035627295.1 Phenylobacterium sp.
GCGCAGCGCAAATGGGGCGGCGACGTGCGCCTCTCCATCCGCGGCTCGGGCATCGGCAACGCCAGCCACAATCGCGGCATACTGCTGGCCCAGGACGGCGTGCCGCTGAACGAAGCGGACGGCTATGGCGACAGCCAGATCGCCGATCCCTTGCTGACCCGCTACATTGAGGTCTATCGCGGCGGCAACGCCCTGCGCTTCGGCGGCGCGCTGCTGGGCGGGGCGATCAATGTGGTGACGCCGACTGGCCGTGACGCCGGGTTCGACAACCTGGTCCGCCTGGAGGCCGGCTCCTTCGGCCTCGCCCGGGAGCACCTGGCGCTGGCCCGGCGGTTCGGCGACTGGGATGTCTACATCGCCGGCACGAACCAGACCGCCCAGGGCTGGCGCCCGCAGAGCCAGCAGAACCTGCAGTTCGGCTCGCTGAACCTCGGCCGCAGCTTCGGCGAGGACCGCGAGGTGCGGCTGATCGTGAACGGCGGCAACATCAGGCAGGAGATTCCCGGGTCCCTGACCTACGCCCAGTTCCTGGCCGACCCGCGCCAGCCGGCGGCCGGCAATTACGCCAACGACCAGGGGCGCGACCAGCGCCTGCTGCGCGGCTCCCTGCGAACCCGCTGGCGGCTGAACGAGGCGGCGGTGCTGGAGGCCGGCGCCTACGCCATCTGGAAGGACCTCGACCACCCGATCTTCCAGGTCATCGACCAGCAGAGCCGCAACTACGGCGCTTTCGCCCGCCTGGGCCTGGAGGGCGAGATCGGCGGCCTGCGCGCCGACGGCTTCGCCGGCGTTTGGCTGCGCACGGGCGACCTCGACTCCAACTTCTACGTCAACATGAAGGGCGCGCGCGGCGCGCCGACCTCCAGCTCCCTGCAGAACGCCGACGCGCTCGACCTCTTCGCCGAGGGCCGCCTCTTCGTCACCGACCAGCTGGCCCTGGTCGCCGGCGGCGCCTTCGGGCGCGCCGGGCGCGACTATCGCAGCCGCGCCATCCCCGGCCAGCCGCCGGGCGCCAGCTACGCTGCGTCACGCACCTACGACTGGGTCGCTCCGCGCATCGGCCTCCTCTGGGAGGCCCCGGACGGCGTGCAGGTGTTCGCCAACCTCACCCGGTCGGTGGAGCCGCCCAACTTCGGCTCGCTCTCGCCCAGCAACGCCGGCTTCGCCGACATCGCCGCCCAGAAGGCCTGGACCGCCGAGATCGGGACCCGCGGCCGGCGCGGCGACCTGACCTGGGACCTCACCGTCTATCGCGCCTGGCTGAAGGACGAGCTCCTGCAGTACAGCACCGGCCCCTCGATCCCGGTCTCCACCTTCAACGCCGACAAAACCATCCACCAGGGGATCGAAGCCGCCCTCGACTGGCGCTTCGCCGAGGGCTGGCGGCTGCGCCAGACCTGGACGTGGTCGGACTTCCGCTTCGACGGCGATGTGCAGTACGGCGACGGCCGCCTGCCGATCGTGCCCGAGCACTTCTACCGCGCCGAGCTGCGCTACGAGCACCCGGCCGGCTGGTTCGCGGCGCCCTCGGTGGAATGGTCGGCGTCGGACATCGACGTGGACTACACCGGTCTCTTCAAAGCCCCATCCTATGCCATCCTCAACTTCAACCTCGGCTGGGCGGTGAACGAGAAGGTCACGGTGTTCCTCGACGCCCGCAACCTGACCGACGAGGCCTACATCTCCAACGTCCAGGCCCAGCTCACGTGGAACCCGGCGACCAGCCCGGCCGCCGTCGCCACGCTCTGGCCCGGCGACGGCCGCTCGGTCTTTGCCGGCCTGACGCTCGCCTTCTAGCCCCAGACCCCCGCCCGTGAGCTATACCGGGCCGGCTCGCGCTGGCCGAAACCCCTTTCGCGAAAGCCTGACCGATGAAGATACGCGCTCTGATCCCCCTCTTGACCCTCGCCGCCTGCAGCCCCAAGGCCGAGGCGCCGCTCGACCCCAGGGTCGAGGCGACCGACGCCTGGTGCCGCCCGGCGCCGGCCGGCGCGCTCTCCGGCGCCTGCTATCTGACCCTGACCGCCGCCACGGACGACCGGCTGACGACCGTCGAAAGCCCCGCGGCGGGACACGTCGAAATCCACACCATGGACATGACCGGCGGCGTCATGCGCATGCGCCAGCTGCCCAAGGGCGTCGAACTCTCCAGGGGCGAACCGGCGACGCTCAAGCCCGGCGGCCTTCACCTGATGCTGATCGGCCCGAAGTCCGCGCTCGCCCTGGGCGGCAAGGTTCCCCTCACCCTGCGGTTCGAGAAGGCCCCGGCGGTGACCCTCGAAGCCGAGGTGCGCCAGCCGCCGGCTCCGACGGGCTGATTCCGACTATGCTCCTCATGGGTTCCATCGATTTCCTCGATCCTGTCGACAAAGTTTTCCCATTGGCCACCAGGAAACGTCACGCCTAGGGTTCTTAAAACCGTGACCCCGCACGGGAGGAGACGACGATGGACGACGCAACCCCGCTGAACGACCCGCGCAAGGAGCCCGCCGCGCTGCGATCCCTCCTGGGCCGCACCAACCGCGACTGGTGGCCGAACCAGCTGTCGCTGGAGATTCTCCGGCCCGAAGACCCGATGGGCGCGGACTTCAACTACGCGGAGGCCTTCAAGAGCCTCGACTACGCCGCGGTGAAGCGCGACCTCACCGCCCTGATGACCGACAGCCAGCCCTGGTGGCCGGCGGACTATGGCCACTATGGCCCGTTCTTCATCCGCATGGCCTGGCACTCGGCCGGCACCTACCGCACCGGCGACGGCCGCGGCGGCGCGGGTTCGGGCCAGCAGCGGTTCGCCCCGCTCAACTCCTGGCCGGACAACGGCAACCTCGACAAGGCGCGACGGCTGCTGTGGCCGATCAAGCAGAAGTACGGGGCCAAGCTCTCCTGGGCCGACCTGATGATCCTGGCCGGCAATGTCGCCATCGAAAGCATGGGCGGCCCGGTGTTCGGCTTTGGCGGCGGCCGGCCGGACGTGTGGGAGCCCGAGCGCGACGTCTACTGGGGCACCGAGGAGCAGTGGGTCGGCCATCCGGAGAACAAGACCCGCATCCGCCCCGAGGAGGGCGAGGCGCTGGAGGCCCCGCTGGCGGCCATCCAGATGGGCCTGATCTACGTCAACCCGGAAGGCCCCGGCGGCAACGCCGACGCCCTGCAGTCGGCGCGCGACATCCGCGAGACCTTCCACCGCATGGGCATGAACGACGAGGAGACGGTGGCCCTGACCGCGGGCGGCCACACCTTCGGCAAGGCCCACGGCGCCGGCGACGCCTCCAAGGTCGGCGCGGCCCCCGAGGGCGCCGACATCGCCCAGCAGGGCCTGGGCTGGCAGTCCGGCCACGAGAGCGGGATCGGCGACCACACCATCACCTCGGGCCTGGAAGGCGCCTGGACGCCCACGCCGATCACCTGGGACAACAGCTTCTTCCACATGCTGTTCGACTATGAGTACGAGCTGGTCCGCAGCCCCGCGGGCGCCAAGCAGTGGCAGCCGGTGAATCCGAAGCCGGAAGACATGGCCCCCGGCGCCCACAGCCCCGACCGCAAGCTGCCGACCATGATGACCACCGCCGACATGGCGCTGAAGGTGGACCCGGAGTTCCGCAAGATCTCCGAGAAGTTCCGCGACGACCCGGCCGCCTTCGCCGACGCCTTCGCGCGGGCCTGGTTCAAGCTCTGCCACCGGGACATGGGCCCCAAGGCCCGCTACCTCGGCCCGGAAGTGCCGGCCGAGGACCTGATCTGGCAGGACCCGGTCCCGGCCCGGCAGGGCCCGGTGATCGATGAGGCCGACATCCGGGCGCTGAAGGACAAGATCGCCGCCTCCGGCCTTTCGGTCGCCGAGCTCGTCTCGACGGCCTGGGCCGCGGCGTCCACCTACCGCGGCTCCGATCACCGAGGCGGCGCCAACGGCGGCCGCATCCGCCTGGCCCCGCAGAAGGACTGGGAGGTCAACGAGCCGCGCAAGCTGGCCAAGGTCCTGTCGGTCTATGAAGGCATCAAGGCTGGCTTTGACGGCGCCAAGACGGTGTCGATCGCCGACCTCGTGGTGCTCGGCGGTTCGGTGGGGATCGAGCAGGCGGCCCGCGCGGCGGGCCACGCCATCGAGGTCCCGTTCACGCCGGGCCGGACCGACGCCTCGCAGGAGCAGACCGACGTGGAAAGCTTCGAGGTGCTGGAGCCCAAGGCCGACGGCTTCCGCAACTACCTGTCGGTCCGCTTCAACGTGGCCACCGAAGAGCTCCTGGTCGACCGCGCGCAGTTGCTGGGCCTATCGGCCCCGCAGATGACGGTGCTCGTGGGCGGGCTCAGGGTGCTGGGCGCCAACTACGGCGGCTCGCCGCACGGGGTGCTCACCGACCGGCCGGGCCAGCTGACCAACGACTTCTTCGTCAACCTGCTGGACATGGGCACGGCCTGGAAGGAAGTGGACGGCCGCGGCGACGAGGTGTTTCTCGGCACGGACCGCGCCACCGGCGAGGAGCGCTGGACGGCCACCCGCACCGACCTGGTTTTCGGCTCCAACTCGCAGCTGCGGGCGCTTGCCGAGATATACGCCTCGGCCGACGCCGGCGAGAAGTTCGTGAAGGACTTCGTCCGCACCTGGACCCGCGTGATGAACGCCGACCGCTTCGACCTGACGCCCGAGGAGCGCTACGGCCGCGCGGCGGTCTAAGCTCTAGCCGCCAGAGAGGGGGCGCCTAAATCCTCCCCGCAACGCGGGGGAGGGGGCGCGACTTGGTGGGAGCGCCCGGAGGTTTTCGCCGGCGCGTCCTTGCTGACTCTCAATGCAGAACCTCGCCCCCTCCACCGCTTCGCGGTCCCCCTCCCCCATTCCGCTGCGCTACATGGGGGAGGATTTCGGCGCTCCTCTACCGCTCGTAGACGAACTCCGCCCCGTCGAGATCGATCGCCGGGAAGGCGTCCTTCTCGTCCCAATAGCTCTGGGTGTGGCGCCACTCCGGCTTGTCGCCGCTCTTGGGCATCAGATGCATCGAGCGGGTCAGGTAGCCGGGGTTGAAGTCCTCCGGATCGACCCACGGCCCGAGCTTCATCCCCTCGTCCTCGGGCCGGAGCGCCACCGTCACTTTGCGGGCCTGCTTGGCGCTCATGTGATTGAGCAGCCGCGGCACGAACTCGCCCACCAGGTCCGCGCGCAGGGTCCAGCTGGCGCGGAAATAGCCGAACACCCAGACGAGGTTCGGCAGGCCGGTGAACATCATCCCGCGGTAGGTCACCGTGTCGGCGAAGTTCAGCGGCTCGCCGTCCACCTCGAAGGCGATGTTCCCCAGCACCGCCAGGTCGAAACCGGTGGCGGTGATCACGATGTCGGCCTCCACCTTCTCGCCCGACCTGGTGACGATCCCGTCCGCCTCGAAGTGGTCGATGTGGTC
>DASPLZ010000436.1:0-6645 GCA_035627295.1 Phenylobacterium sp.
TCGGGATTGCCGGGGCCGAAGGGTGCGAGCCGCTCGAACTCGGTCCGCAGCGCGCGGGTCGCGGCGGCCGGCGTCACCAGCACGTCCACCTCCAGCGCATCGTTGGCGGCCGCCAGGGTCTGCTCCTCAGCGCAGCGGCCAGCGAGGAACTGGCGCAGCTCCGGCAAGGCGTCCGGGCGCACGGTGAGGCCGGCGGCCATGGCGTGGCCGCCGCCCGCCAGCAGCAGGCCCTCGTCGAAGGCCGCCTGCACGGCGAGGCCGAGGTTCACGCCCGGCTGCGAGCGCCCGGAGCCCTTGCCGACGTTGGCGGCGCGGTCGACGCCGACGACGATCACCGGCTTGCGGTAGCGCTCGCGCAGGCGGCCGGCGACGATGCCGATCACGCCGGGATGCCAGCCGTCGCCGGAAACCACGATCACCGGCGCGTCGGGCTGGTTGCTCTCGGCCTCGATCGCGCGGACGGCGGCCTCCAGCACCTCGCGCTCGACCTCCTTGCGGGCGTGGTTGAGGGCGTCGAGCTCCTCGGCGAGGGCCGCGGCCTCTTCGGGGTCGTCGGTGGAGAGTAGCTGGGCGCCAAGGTCGGAGCGGCCGATGCGGCCGCCGGCGTTGATGCGCGGGCCGAGGATGAAGCCGACGTGGTAGGCGCTGGCGGGCCCTTGCGCCTTGGCGACCTCCAGCAGGGCCTTCAGGCCGGCGTTGCGCCAGTTGGACATCACCTTCAGCCCCTGGGCGGCCAGGGCGCGGTTGAAGCCGACCAGCTGGGTCACGTCGCAGATCGCGCCCATGGCGGCGAGGTCCAGCCATTCGCGGATGTCCGGCTCGGCCCGGCCGGCGAAGAGGCCGCGTTTGCGGGCCTCGCGGTTGAGGGCGGCCAGCAGCACGAAGGTCACGCCGGCGGCGGCCAACACCCCCTGCCCCGAGCCGCATTGCGGATGGTTCGGATTGACCAGGGCCGCGCAGGCCGGGGCGTCGGCGCGCATCAGGTGATGGTCGATGACCACCACCTCCAGGCCGATCTCCGACGCGCAGGCGATGGCGTCGACCGCCGCGGCGCCGCAGTCGACGGTGACCACCAGCTCGGCCCCCTGCTCGCGCAGGCGTCGGAAGGCGGCGGGCGAGGGCCCATAGCCCTCGACGATGCGGTCCGGCACGTAGATCGGCAGCTCGCGGCCGAGGCCGCGGAACCAGCGCACCAGCTGGGCGGCGCTGGAGGCGCCGTCCACGTCGTAGTCGGCGAAGACCACGGTCGGCCGGCCGCGCTCGGCGGCGTCGACCAGGATCTCGGCGGCGCGGTCCATGCCGCGGAAGCTGGAGGGATCGGGGAAGAGCGCCTTGAGCGTCGGATTGAGGAAGGTCTCCCCCTGCCCCGCCCCGATCTCGCGCGACGCCAGGGCGCGGGCCATGGGCTCGGAGAGGCCGAGCTGCTGCTGGTGCGCCCGCACCGCCGCCGGATCCGCCGGGCGCTCGCGCCAGGCGCGGCCGCTTAAGGAGCGCGAAACGCCGAGGAAGGCGTTCCCTTCTCCCCGAAAGGGGGAAGGATCGGGGATGGGGGTGGCGGCCTCCCGGCTGGCAAGGGCGTGATTCGCGCTGGGCATCGGAGCCCTACCCTCGCACGATTTGGCCGCCGGCGGCGTCGCATTCAACCTTCCCCCGGCACGGGGGAAGTGGCCCGAAGGCGTAGCCGAGGGTCGATGGGGGAGGTCTGAGAGGAGGCACAAACTTCCCCCATCGACCTTCGCCACCTGCGGCGCCTCAGGCCACTTCCCCCATGCTGGGGGAAGGTTCTCGCCGCATTGCCATAAGCTTGTCAGAGCGCCCGCTTCATCCGTACTTCGCGCACGGTGCGGGTGGATGAGTTCATGACGAGCGTGTGCGTGTGGACGAAGCCGTCCTTGAAGCTCACCCCGTCAAGCAGAGCGCCCTTGGTTACGCCGGTGGCCGCGAAGATGGCGTCGGCGCGGACGATCTCGGAGAGGACGTACTTCTTGTCGAAGTCGGTGATGCCGACGCGCTGGGCGCGGGCCTTCTCGTCGGCGTTGCGGAAGACGAGGCGCCCCTGGAACTGGCCGCCGACGCACTTCAGCGCCGCACAGGCGAGCACGCCTTCCGGCGCCCCGCCCTGGCCGAGGTAAAGGTCGACGCCGGTCTCCGGATCTGCGGTGTTGATCACGCCCGCCACGTCCCCGTCGGTGATGAGGTAGACCCGCGCGCCCACGCCGCGCAGGCTCTCGATGATCGCGGCATGCCGCGGCCGATCGAGCACGCAGACGGTGATGTCCTCGGCCGCCACGCCCTTGGCCTTGGCCAGCGCCTTGACGTTGTCCGCCGGCGAGGCGTCCAGGTCGATCACGCCGTCGGGATAGCCCGGGCCGCAGGCGATCTTGTCCATGTAGGTGTCGGGGGCGTTGAGCAGTGTGCCCTTCGGCGCCCAGGCCATCACCGCCAGCGCATTGGCCATCGCCTTGGCGGTGAGCGTGGTGCCTTCCAGGGGATCGAGGGCGATGTCCACCGCCGGGCCGCCCCGGCCCACCTTCTCGCCGATGTAGAGCATCGGCGCCTCGTCGCGCTCGCCCTCGCCGATGACGATCTCGCCGTCGATCTCCAGGTCGTTCAGCGCCGTGCGCATGGCGTCGACGGCGGCCTGGTCGGCGGCCTTCTCGTCACCGCGGCCGACCAGCTTCCAGGCCGCGATGGCGGCGATTTCGGTCACGCGGACAGCGTCCAGCACCAGACCGCGATCCAGAACCTCAGCGCTCAATAGTCTCTCCTCGTCGCCGGACTGGCGACTCTCAAACCTGCGCGATGCGCAGCAGACGGGGCGGCTCGGTCACCGCGGGCAGCTTGGCGATGCGGTCCAGCGCGTCGCCAAGCAGGGATTCGGCCACCGTATGGGTGGTCAGCACGATCGGCATGCCCTCGACCTCGGGCATGGGCTTTTGCAGGAAGGTCTCGATGGAGACCCCCGCCTCGGCCAGGGTCTCGGAAATGGCGGCGATCACGCCCGGCTCGTCGCGCACGATCAGCCGCAGGTAGGCGCGGCCGTGGCTGTGCTGCGGGTCGACGGGTTCGAACGGCGCGAGCTTGCCGGCGGGCGCCTGGAAGACCGGGCGGATGGCGCCGGTCATCACGTCGGCGATGTCGGCGGCGACGGCCGCGGCGGTGGGGCCCGCGCCGGCCCCCGGCCCCTGGACGAAGATGCGGCCGATGCGCGAGCCTTCGATGAAGAGGGCGTTCAGCGCCCCGCCGGCCTGGGCCAGCGGGTGGTCGAGGGGCGCCAGCGACGGATGCACCCGCACCCGCACGCCGTCCTCGCTGCGGGCGGCCGACGCCACCAGCTTGATGCGGTAGCCGAGGGCATGGGCCAAGCGGATGTCGAGCAGCTCGACGCTCTCGATGCCCTCGATCTCGGCGGCGGCGTAGGTCGGGGCGCAGCCGAAGGCCAGGGCGGCCAGGATGCTGATCTTGTGGGCCGCGTCGAAGCCGCCGACGTCCATGGTCGGGTCAGCCTCGGCGTAGCCCAGGCGCTGGGCCTCGGCCAGCACGTCGGCGAAGCTGCGCCCGCCGCGCTCCATCTCGGTGAGGATGTAGTTGCAGGTGCCGTTGAGGATGCCGGCGACGCTCTTCACCTGGTCGCCGACCAGGGCCTCGCGCAACATCTTCACCGCCGGCGTGCCGCCCATCACGGCGGCCTCGAAAAGCAGGGGCGCGCCGTTGTCCTCGGCCAGCGCGGCCAGTTCGGCGCCATGCTCGGCGATCAGCGCCTTGTTGGCGGTGACCACCGGCTTGCCGGCGCGCAGGGCCGCCTCGACGGCCGCCTTGGCGGGCCCGTCGGAGCCGCCGATCAGCTCGACGAAGATGTCCGTCTCCGGCGAGGTCGCCAGGGCGACCGGGTCGTCGAACCACGGCAGGTTGGAGATGTCGAACGGCCGCCGGCGCGAGCGCGAGCGGGCCGAGACGCCGGTCACGACGGCCTTGCCGCCGGCCGGCGCGAAGTCTGGCTGGTCGGAGACGAAGTTCAGCAGGCCAGCGCCCACCGTGCCGAGGCCGGCGACGCCGAGACGCCAGGTCTTGCCAGTCATTGCGCCGCCATCGCGTTGTGGGCCCGCCCGAGGATCTCGCCCGAGTTGGCCAGGAACTTCTTCACGTTGCGCGCCGCCTGGCGGATGCGGTGCTCGTTTTCCACGAGGCCGATGCGCACGTAACCCTCGCCGTACTCGCCGAAGCCGACGCCGGGGGCGACCGCCACGCCGGCCTCCTCGATCAGCAGCTTGGAGAAGAGCATCGAGCCGGCCTCCTTGTACGGCTCGGGCAGCGGCGCCCAGGCGAACATCGAGGCCGGCGGCGCGGGGATGTCCCAACCGGCGCGCTTCATCGAGTCGACGAGCACGTCGCGGCGACGCTTGTAGATGCCGCGGATCTCGGCGACGCAGTCCTGCGGGCCGTTCAGCGCGGCGGCGGCGGCCACCTGCACGGGGGTGAAGGCGCCGTAGTCGAGGTAGGACTTCACCCGCGCGAGCGCCGCGCACATGCGGGCGTTGCCGACCACCATGCCGACCCGCCAGCCGGCCATGGCGTAGGTCTTGGAGAGGGAGTTGACCTCCACCGCCACGTCCTTGGCGCCCTCGACCTGCAGGATCGACGGCGGCGGGTTGTCGTCGAAGTAGATCTCCGAGTAGGCGATGTCGGAAAGCACCAGCAGGTCGTGCTTGCGCGCGAGCTTCACCGCCTCGCGGTAGAAGTCCAGGTCGACCCACTGGGCCGTCGGGTTCGAGGGATAGCTGAGGATCAGCACGCTGGGCGGCGGCGCGGAGTGCTTCACCGCCCGGTCGATCCCGGCCAGATATTCCTCCGGCGACAGCGCCGGCACGTGGCGGATCACGCCGCCGGCCATGATGAAGCCGTAGGCATGGATCGGATAGGCCGGGTTCGGGCAGATGATCACGTCGCCCGGCGCGGTCAGGGCCTGGGCGAGGTTGGCGAAACCCTCCTTCGACCCGAGCGTGGCGATCACCTCGGTGTCGGGGTTCAGCTTCACGCCGAAGCGGCGATCGTAGTAGCCGGCCATGGCCTTGCGCAGGCCGGGGATGCCCTTGGAGGCGGAGTAGCGGCCGGACTTGGGGTCGCGAGCCGTCTCGATCAGCTTGTCGACGATGTGCTTCGGCGTCGGCATGTCCGGGTTGCCCATGCCGAAGTCGATTATGTCCACGCCGGCGGCCCGTTGCCGCGCCTTGATGCGGTTGACCTCCTCGAAGACGTAGGGCGGGAGGCGTCGGATGCGGTGGAATTCAGGAGTCATCTTGGGCTCATGCCGCGCGGATTCGCGGCTTTGGGGCCGACGGGGCGCATGGATAGACTCCGGGCCGGAGTCCGCCAAGCGGGCGATGGGTGATTTTTGGCCTCCGCGGGCGCGCTTAGCGCTTCAGCGGAGGCGGGGTAGCTCGCCGACGCAGCTCGTCGGCGAAGGCGTCGGTGGCGCGGCGGTCCTGTTCGCTCGGGGCGACGCCGTCGGAGGAGTCGGCCCGTGCGCGGGCGGCGAAGCTTTCCGTGCCCTCGAGGCTCCAGGTGTTCGGCGCGGTGGCCAGGGCCAGCGCCTCCCCTTCCCGTTCCAGCGCCGAGCGGGCGTCGGCGAAGGCTTCCGGCGCGCGGACGTCGGTCGGAAGGGGCGGAATATCGACGAACTTCGGTTGCTCGGCCGGTTTGTCGAGCAGCGCCTGCATCTGCGCCGCGGCGGGCGAGGCCGGATCGATGGGCGCGGGGCCGCCGGTCACGCTCGCGCAGGCGCCGAGGGCGAGAAACCCCGTGGCGGTCGCGGCTTGGCGGAACACGTTCATCTTGCGCTCGGTCTTATGCGATGATGCACTCGAACGGAAGGCGCGGCGTTCAAGCGCGCAGGGAGGATCAGATGGCCGACGACGCCAAGGGCCCGCCGAAGGAGCCGAAGGACCCCGCCGTCCCCCCAGCCTCGCCGGCCAGCGATCCTGCGCACCACCTGCATTTCGAGTTCACGCCCGAGCAGCGCGAGCAGCTGGAGAAGCTGTCGCTGAACCTGGCGCGCGCGGCGCTGACGGCGCAAGGCGCCATCGCCGAGGCCGCCCTCAGGCAGGCCGACCGCCCGGCCGCCCTCAGTCCCGATCCCTTCCATGTGGCGCCGGCGCTCACCGAGGTGATGGGCCGGCTCTCGGCCCAGCCCGACCGGCTGATGCGCGCCCAGGCCGAGCTCTTCAACCAGTACATGGACCTCTGGCAGGCCGCCGCCCGCCGCGCGGCGGGCGAAAGCCCCGACCCTGTGGCCGCGCCGGCCAAGGGCGACAAGCGCTTCGCCGATCCGGACTGGTCCGACAATCCGGTCTTCGACGTCATCAAGCAGAGCTATCTCCTGAGCTCCAACTGGATGAACGCCCTGGTCAGCGACATCGAGGGCGTCGACCCGATGACCAGGCGCCGGGTCGAGTTCTTCATGAAGATGCTCACCGACGCCTTCTCCCCGTCGAACTTCCTGATGACCAATCCCGCCGCCCTCAAGGCGATGCAGGAGAGCGGCGGCGAGAGCCTGGCCAAGGGCATGGAGAACTTCGCGGCCGACCTGGCGCGGGGCGGCGGGCAGCTGTCGATCAGCCAGACCGACTACGAGCAGTTCGAGATCGG
>DASPLZ010000437.1:0-14484 GCA_035627295.1 Phenylobacterium sp.
TTCGGCTAGGTCGTCGGCGGTATGGCCCATCAGAACGACCTTCACGCCCATCTCGCGGGCGGCCGTGGCGATCAGGGCGTGGCGGGCGGCGCGGGCGCGGGCGGGCAGGCCGGGGCCGGGCGCGGCCTTCAGCCAGGCGAGGCGCTGGAACGGCCAGCCGAGGCCGCGGGCCGCCGCCTCGCAGACCTCTGCCCAGGCGGCGCTGCCATCCTGCAGGCGGTGGTCGACGTGCAGCACGGCGAGGCGCCGGCCGTGGCGACGTGCCCAGGCGTCGGCGATCAGCAGCAGGGCCAGGGAGTCGCCGCCGCCGGAGTAGGCGACGGCGACGGGCGCTTGGCCCGTCGGCAGCAGGTGGCGGTCCAGGAGCGCTTCGGCTGCGCTCAGGCGCACTTGGCGCGGATGCGGGCGTTGGCGGCGCGGGACTTCACCTGGGCGCTCGCGTTGGGATAGCGGCGGGCGAACTCGTTCAGGGTGGCGCAGGCGTCCGGGCTCTTGCCCATCGCGATCAGCTGGCGGGCCAGCTCGACCGTGGCGTCAGGCGCCCAGCTGGTCTTCGGCCACCCGCGGATGGCGGCGATGAAGGCGGTGGCGGCCTGGGCGTTGGCGTTGCGGATGTCGAGCGCCTTGCCCCACCAGTAGTTGGCCTCGGCGGTCTTGGCGCCGTCGGGATAGGCCTGGACGAAGGCGGCGAAGGCGGCTTCGGCGCCGTCGTAGTCGCCGTCCCGCATCAGCTGGCGGGCGGCGTCGAAGGCGGCGGTCTCGTCTTCCGGCGCGCCGGGCGCGGCGGCGGCGGGCGCGGCCGGGGCGGCCGGCTCGATCATCCGCTGCTCGAACAGCGTCAGCCGCTCGGTCAGGCTCTTGTTCTCGGCCCGCAGCTGTTCGGCGTCACGCTTGGCCCGGTCGAGGTCGAGGGTGGCGGTCTCCACCTGGTTGTTCACCCGCGCCAGCGACTGCTCCAGGTCCGAGATGCGGCGCAGGGCGTCCTGCAGCTGGTAGTCGGCGTCGGCGGGCTGGACCACCACCGGGCGGCCGGTGTCGCGGCCCTGGAAGACGATGGCGCGCAGCTCGCGCACCACCTGCTCCATGCGGTCGAGCCGCTTGGCGTCGCGGGCGCTCAAGGGATCGGCGTCCATGGGCAACGGCGTCTGCGCCATCGCGGGAGCGGCGCAGAGCAGCAGGGCGAGCGAGAGCGGAACGAGCCTCATGCAGTCACCGATAGCGGACGGCGGCGGCCAGATTGCGACGCCGCCGCCTCACGCTCAAGCCTACTGGCCGCTGACGATGGCGGTGTGGGCGTTGCGGTTCTGCTGGTGCGACTCCTCGTCGGTGCCGGCCACCAGCGGGCGATCCTTGCCGTAGGAGATGGTCGACATCCGGCTGGGCGAGACGCCCTGGCTGGAGAGGTACTCGCGCACGGCGCTGGCCCGGCGGGCGCCGAGGGCGAGGTTGTACTCGCGGGTGCCGCGTTCGTCGGCGTTACCTTCGATGCGGACCTGCACGTTGCGGTGGCGCGACAGCCACTGGGCCTGGGCGTCGAGGGTCTGGGTCGCGTCGGAGCGCAGGTTGTACTGGTCGAGGTCGAAGAACACGCGATCGCCGGCGCTCTGGGCCAGGTCGGCTTGCGAGCCGGGGATCACGCCGGAGCTGACGCCGCCGGGGCCGCCCGGGCTGGTGACGCCGCTATCGGGGCTCTCCGGGCCGGCCGGGCCACCCGGCGCGACGGGACCCTGCGGCTTGGGTCGCGACTGGCAGGCGGCCATCGAGGCGGCGGCGGTGAGGATCAGAGCCAGCTTAACAGCGCTTTTCGCATGGCGGCGGGTGATGATCACGGCTTGTCCTTCTCCGTCTCTACGTCACGGGCGCAAACGCCGCCCCAAATCAACTGCAGCTTATCCGAGCCTCGCCCGCGATCTTGTCACGAACGTGTCAGAGCCGGCGTGCGAACACCTGAAGCCTACTTAGTCGAGGATCGGCGACCATGCGGGATCGGACCCCGACCCCTGATAGGGCGCGGGGCGCAGCACGCGGCCGGATACATCCACGGTCCATAACCGCGGAGACCCGCCCGGGGTTTCACGGAAGAACATCAGCACCCGCCCGTTGGGCGCCCAGGTGGGGCCTTCGTCCAGATAGCTGGCGGTGAGGATGCGCTCGCCGCCGCCGTCCGGGCTCATCACGCCGATGGAGAACTGGCCGCCGGACTGCTTGGTGAAGGCGATGAGGTCGCCTCTGGGGCTCCACACCGGCGTGGTGTAGCGCCCGCCTCCGGCGGAAATGCGCCGCACGCCCGACCCGTCGGCGTTCATCACATAGAGCTGGGGCGAGCCGCCGCGGTCGGAGTTGAAGACGATGCGCGAACCGTCCGGGGAGAAGGCGGGGGAGGTGTCGATGCCGGGATCGGCGGTCAGCCGCGTGGACGAGCGGCTGCGCAGGTCCATGACGTAGATGTCGCTGTTGCCGCCGCGCTCGACGGAGAAGGCGACCTTCGAGCCATCCGGCGAGAAGCGCGGGGCGAAGACCATGCCGGGAAAGCTGCCGAGGCGCTCCTGGCGGGTGGTTTCGAGATTCAGCAGATAGATGGACGACCCGTCGGGCCGCATCTGCATGTAGGTGATTTCCTGGCTGTTCGGCGAGAACCTGGGGGTCATCACCATCGAGGAGCCGTTGGTCAGGTAGCTGGGGTTGGCGCCGTCCTGGTCCATGATCGCCAGGCGCCGCACGCGGTTCAGCTTGCCGCCGCTCTCGGCGACGAAGACGACGCGGGTGTCGAAATAGCCCTTCTCGCCGGTCAGGCGCTCATAGATGGCGTCGGAGATCTTGTGGGCGACGCGCCGCCAGTTCTCGGGCGTGGAGGTGAACTGCAGGCCGAGCAGCTGCTGTTCGGAATAGACGTCCCACAGGCGGAAATCGACGCGCAGGCGCCCGCCCTCCTCGACGGTGACATGGCCGTTCACCAGGGCCTGGGCGTTGATCAGCTTCCAGTCGGCGAAGCGCGGCTGGACGGCGATGTTGAGGTCCTTCTCGATGAAGGAGTTGGGGTCCAGCGGCCGGAAAAGGCCCGAGCGGTCGAGGTTGCCCGAGATCACCCGGCTGATGTCGTCGCCCACCGAGGCGCCGGTCATGGGGGGGATGGCGATGGGCAGGGGCTGCAGGGCGCCCTGGGTGACGTCGACTTCGATCTGGGCGCGGGCCGGCGCGGCGGCGGCGAAGGCGAAGAGCGCCAGCAAGGCAAGCAGGATCGATCGCATCATCAGCATTTCCCCTAACCCCGTCGCGGCTCCGAATCGCCTGTCGTCACGGTGATTTTATGGCGGCGTCGCTACCCGGCGCAGACCTTGCGGGCGTCGAAGTTGACGATGATGTCCTGGCCGTAGAGGTCGGGCGGCAGGTCCTCGAAGGGGGAGGCCGCCTTGATCGCGCCGATGGCGCGGATGGCGGCGGCCTGGACCACCGGGTCGGAGGACATGCCGCGGATGATCTGCGGGTCGCCCCGCACCGCCCCGCCGGCGGCCAGGTGGAAGCGGGCCGAGAGGCGCACCGCATCGCCGCCCTCGACGTTGCAGTTGGGGTTCCAGCGGCGGCCGAGCTCGTCGGCGAGGGCGTTGAGCGCCGCGGCGGCCTCGCCGGTGCGCGCGCCGGCCCCGGGGCGGGTCTGCGCGGCGGTCTCCGGGCGCGAAGCGCCCTTGGCGGCGGAGGAGACCCGCTGGCCGGAGGGGCGGGTGGTCTTGGCGATGCTGGCGGCCAGGGCGTCGAGGTCGAGGCCGGGGGCCGGCGTCGGGCGGCTGGGCTTGGTCGCCGCGGTGGGGGCCTGTTTGGTCGCGGGCTTGGGCGTCGGGGTCTTCTGAGCGGGCGTGACCGTCTTGGGCGGCGGCGGGGCGCGTTCGGCCTTGGGCGCCGGCTGCGGCGTCGGCGGGGCGGGATCCGGCTCCAGGCTGGGCGCGGCCATTTCCGGCGGCGCGGTCGCCAGCGGGTCCTCGGTGGCGGCGGGCGCCGGCTCGTCGGCCTGGACCGCGGGGCGCAGGTTGCTGGCCTCGGCGTTGGAGACGATGTTGACCGGCACGACCTCGCCCATCTTCACCGGCTTGCCGAGGAACGGCCAGGAGATCAGCGCGGCCAGCACCACCGCGGCGTGCAGCAGGGCCGAGCCGGCGAGCGCGGGCCGCAGGTCCGAGCGCTGACCCATCGCCGTCAGGGCCGCGCCTCCTCCTGCGGCGTGGACGAGGGGCCGCCGGTGTCGGTGATCAGGTTGATCGAGGTGAAGCCGGAGGTCGAAAGGCTGGCCATCACCTGGGCCACGACGGCGTAGGAGGCGCCGCCGTCGGCGCGCACATAGATCGGCTTGTCGAAGCCTTCGCCGGCCAGGGCCTTCAGGGTCGGCCCCAGGGTCTCGAACGGCGTCTCGGTCTCCTGCAGCCAGATGGAGCCGTTCTTCTGGATGGAGACCGTCAGCGGCTCGGACTGGTCCTGCATGGCGCCGGCTTCGGTCTTCGGCAGCTCCAGCGGCACGCCGGCGGTGAGCAGCGGGGCGGAGATCATGAAGATGATCAACAGCACCAGCATCACGTCGACCAGCGGGGTGACGTTGATCTCGGAGAGCGCGCCGCGACGCCCGCGACGGCGCCGGCGGCGCGAGCCGCCCGCGGCGAAGGCGTCGTTGGCGGAGAGGGCCACGGCCTAGACCCGCTCGGCCAGCCGCCGCTGGATGGCGGTGGCGAGGTCGTCGGCGAAGGCCTCCAGCCGGGCGGCGTAGTGGCCGGCGTCGGCGGAGAACTTGTTGTAGGCGATGTAGGCGGGGATCGCGGCGGCCAGGCCGATGGCCGTGGCGAAGAGGGCCTCGGCGATGGAGGGGGCGACGACCGCTAGGCTGGTGTTCTTCTCGATCGCGATGGCCTGGAAGGCGTGCATGATCCCCCAAACCGTGCCGAACAGGCCGACGAAGGGCGAGGCGGTGGCGACGATGGCCAGCAGGGAAAGGCCGTCCTCCACCCGCGAGCTCTCGCGGCTGATGGTGGTGTCGAGGATGCGGTCGATGCGCTGCATCAGCATGGCCACCTGGGTCTCGCCGAGCGCGCCTTTAGCCCGGGCCTGACGCCATTCGCCGAGCGCGCCCTGCAGCATGCGGGGCAGGGCGTGGCTGGAATCGCCGGACTCCTGGGCGACCTCCTCCAGGGAACGGCCGGAGGAGACCTCGCGCTCGAAGCGGTCGGCTTCCTTGGCCAGGGCCCGGAAGCGCAGGGTCTTGTCGATGATCACCGCCCAGGACCAGAGCGAGGCCCCCGCCAGGAAGATCATCACCAGCTTCACCACGATGGTGGCGCGCAGGAACAGCTGGATGAAATTGAAGTCGGCGGCGGAGAGGGCGTTCGGGTCCATGGGGCCTTTGGCGCGGGTCGCGTGGGATCGGAGAGCAGAGCACCCGTTGTGGTGAACGAGTGGTGAAACTATGGCGTCTCGCCGCTCAGATAGGGGGTCACGAGATCGACAAGCGCCTTCGGCGGGCGGCGAGCGCGGCCGGCGGGGTCGATGCAGACGGCCTCGACCTCGGCGGTGGCGATCAACTCCTCGCCGCGGGTGACCTGCTGGGCGAAGTAGAGTCGGGCGCCGGCGGTGCGGGGCAGGCGGGTGCGGACGGTGAGCGCGTCGTCGATGCGGGCGGCCCGGCGGAACTCGATGGTCATCCGCGTGACCGAGAAGGCGGTGGCCTCCTGCTCCATCAATTCGGCGTGGTTGATGCCGATCGAGCGCAGATAGTCCGAGCGGCCGCGCTCGAAGAAGCGGACGTAGGCGCCGTGGTAGACCACGCCGGTGAAGTCGGTGTCTTCATAGTAGACCCGCACCGGCAGGCGGTGCTCCTTGTCCACGACTTCGCCTGAGAGGCTCATTCCTCGAACAGTCCGGGCTGAGCTCCTTTCGCCACCACGGCGGGGGCGGTCAGGCCGAGGTGGGCGTAGGCCTTGGCGCAGGCGACGCGGCCGCGCGGGGTGCGCTGGATGAAGCCCTGCTGCAGCAGATAGGGTTCGATCACGTCCTCCACGGCGTCGCGGGCCTCGGCGATGGCGTAGGCGAGGGTCTCCACCCCGGCGGGGCCGCCGCCATAGTTCTCGATCAGGGCGGCGAGATAGCGGCGGTCGAGGGAATCGAGGCCGGATTCGTCGACCTCCAGCCGGGCGAGGGAGCGGGCGGCCACCTTCTGGTCGATCACTTCGGCGCCGTCGGCGCTGGCGAAGTCGCGGACGCGGCGGAGCAGGCGGCCGGCCACGCGCGGCGTGCCGCGGGCGCGGGCGGCGATCTCGGCGGCGCCTTCAGGGGCGAGGCCGACGCCCATCCTGCGGGCGGCCTGGGTCAGCACCTGCTGCAGTTCTTCGTGGGTGTAGAACTCCAGGCGGAGCGGAATGCCGAAGCGGTCGCGCAGTGGGGTGGCCAAAAGGCCCGCGCGGGTGGTGGCGGCGACCAGAGTGAAGGGGGCGAGGTCGATGCGGATCGAGCGGGCCGATGGGCCGTCGCCGATGACCAGGTCGAGGACGTGGTCCTCCATGGCCGGATAGAGGATCTCCTCGACGTTGGCCGCCAGGCGGTGAATCTCGTCGATGAAGAGCACGTCGCGCGGCTCGAGGTTGGTGAGGATGGCCGCCAGGTCCCCGGCCTTGGCCAGCACAGGGCCTGAAGTGGCGCGGAAGTTCACCCCGAGCTCGCGGGCGACGATCTGGGCCAGGGTGGTCTTGCCGAGCCCGGGCGGGCCGAAGAGCAGGACGTGGTCGAGCGCCTCGGCGCGACCGCGGGCGGCCTCGATGAACACCGAGAGGTTGGCCTTGGCCTGCTGCTGGCCGACGAACTCGGCGAGGGTCTGGGGACGCAGGGCGCGGTCGTGACCCTCGGCCGGCGCGGGCTCGCCGCTGACCAGCCGGGTCACCGGCCGAGCTCCTGCAGGGCGGCCTTGATGGCCGCGTTGAGGCCGATGTCAGGCTCGCGCAGGACGACCTGCTCGACGGCGCGGCGGGCGGCGGGTTCGGCGAAGCCCAAGCCCATGAGCGCAGCGACGGCCTCGCCGGCGACGGAGGGCGCAGGCGGCGGCTCGGCGGCGCCCGGCAGGGGCGCGGCGACGAACACGCCGCCATCGCCGATGGGTTTGTCCTTCAGCTCAACGACGATGCGCTGGGCGAGCTTGGGACCGACGCCCTGGGCTCTGGCGACCTGCGCCTTGTCCTCGCGGGCGACGGCCTGGGCGAGTTCGGCGGGGGGCAAGACGTCGAGCACCGCCAGGGCCGCCTTCGGCCCGACGCCCTGGATGGCCTGCAGGAGGACGAAGGCGCGGCGCTCGTCGCGGGAGAGGAAGCCGTAAAGCCTGGGTCCCTGCGCCTCGCTCCACTGGGTCTCGACGTGGACGGTCACGTCCTCGCCCACCGGCGGCAGGCGCGAGAGGGTGCGGGCCCCGCAGCGGACGACGTAGCCGACGCCCAGCACGTCGATCAGCGCCTCCTCCTCGCCGATTTCGGCGACGGCGCCGGCGAGGCGGCCGATCATGCGGCGCTCCCCAGCACGCGGGCCTTGCGGGCGTGGGCGTGGGCGATGGCGACGGCCAGGGCGTCGGCGGCGTCGGAGGTGGTGGGGCCGGCGGCAGGCAAGAGGCGCTGGATCATGAAGGCGACCTGGCGCTTGTCGGCCGCGCCGGTGCCGACGACGGACTTCTTGACCACGGTGGCGGCGTATTCGGCGACCAGCAGGCCGGCCTTGGCGGGCGCGATCATCGCCGCGGCGCGGGCGTGGCCGAGCTTCAAGGTCGAGGCGCCGTTGGCGGTCATGAAGGTCTCTTCGATGGCCGCCTCGTGCGGGGCGTGCGCTTCGATCACCTCCGCGACCGCCTCGAAGAGATGCAGCAGGCGCTCCGAGAAGGGCAGGGACTCACGCGGGGCGATCACGCCGTGGGCGATGTGGCTGAGACGCGCGCCGTCGATCGCCACCACCCCCCAGCCGGTGCGGCGCAGGCCGGGATCGAGCCCGAGGATCCGAATCGCGTTCGTCATCTGTTCCTGCCGTCGCAGTACACGACCCTAGCAGGGTTGCTCAATCGTTACGCGGCGCGATCTCGAAGGCGGCGACGGAGGGATGTTCGGCCAGGCTCTCTGCGAGGCGGGCCGTCTGGGTGCGGCTGACCGTGCGGATGGTGGCGGCCAGCTCGATGGCCCCGCCGTCGACCATGCGGTGGGTGTAGGGGGTCGCCAGGATGTCGAAGGTCGCGAGGAATTCGGTGAACGCCGCCTGCGCCATGGCCTGGCCGCCCCGGAAGCGCACCGTGAGGTCGGCGATGTGCTGCTGCGGCAGGTGCGGGTCGGCCATCCGCAGGGCGCCCAGCACCAGGACGGTGATCACCGTGCCGCCGATGGCCAGGCCGTAGATCTCGGCGCCAAAGAGCAGGCCCAGCGCCGAGGTGATCCACATGGAGGCTGCGGTGGTCAGTCCGTGCACCGACAGGCCCTCGCGGAAAATCACCCCGCCGCAGAGGAAGCCAATGCCGGTGAGCACCCCGTGGGCCATCCGCACCGGGTCGATGCGCACGATGGAGGGGTCGAGCGCGAACCACAGGTCCTGGTGCACGGCGGCCAGCATCAGGAGGGTGGAGGCCAGGCTGACGAGGATGTGGGTGCGCAGGCCCGCCGGCCGGCCGCGGAACTCGCGCTCGAAGCCGATCACGCCGCCGGCGACGAGCGAGCCCAGGACGGGCAGGATGAACAGGTGGATGGTCTCCAAGCGGCGCCTCCCTTTGCAGGGATCAACGCATCAGACGGCGAAGCTTTCCCGACCATCCCTACGCGCTGGTCCTTCTCCCCTTGCGGGAGAAGGTGTCGCCGCAGGCGACGATGAGGGGTCTCTCAAACCTCTACATCCGCACCCGGCCGATGCGCTTTCCAGGCGTCAATGGTCTTCGACTCCTCATCCGGCGCTTCGCGCCACCTTCTCCCGCAAGGGGAGAAGGGGCCTAGCCCGCGTATTTCTCCAGGTCCTCGTCGGAGATTTCCTCGTTCGAATAGACCTGCTGGACGTCGTCCTCGGCGTCGAGGGCGTCGTGCAGCTTCATGAGCGTGCCGACCGCATCGCCGGAGAGTTCGACGGTCGACTGCGGCTTCCAGACGATGGCGGTGGACTTCGGGTCGCCCAGCACCTTGGACATGGCGTCGGCCACCTCGTTGAGGCTCTCGAAGCTGGTCCAGATCGTGTGGCCCGGCGCGTCCTCGTAGATGTCGGGCTTTTCGAGGTCGCTCTCGACGTCGTCGGCGCCGGCTTCGATGGCGGCTTCCATGACCGCGTCCTCGCTTCCGGCCTCGGCCGGGTAGATGATGCGGCCCACGCGGTCCCACATGAAGGTCACCGAGCCCGACTCGCCCAGCGCTCCGCCGTGCTTGGCGAAGGCGGCGCGCACGCCGGCGGCGGCGCGGTTGCGATTGTCGGTCAGGACCTCGACGACGAACTGGACGCCGCCGGGGCCGCGGCCCTCGTAGCGGATCTCCTCCATCGCATCGACTTCGCCGCCGGCCGCCTTCTTGATCGCCCGGTCGATGTTGTCCTTGGGCATGGACTCGGCCTTGGCGTTGTTCACCGCCAGGCGCAGGCGTGGGTTCATCGCCGGGTCGGGCATCCCCGACTTGGCCGCGACGGTGATCTCCCGCGAGAGCCGCGAGAAGAGCTTGGAGCGCACCGCGTCGGCGCGCCCCTTGCGGTGCATGATGTTCTTGAACTTGGAGTGGCCGGCCATGGGTCTCGTTATGGCGTGAGGGATTTGCGGGCGTTCTAGCGGCAGCGGCGCGGCCGCGCCAGTCGGCGGAACCGGCGGCCCGCGAACGGATTAGGCGATGGCGGAGGTAGCGTCATGGCCGTCATCGATCCCAAGGAAGACTTCCTGCCCGAGGAAGAACCGGATCGCGACATCGTCCACTGGATGGACCCCCGGCCGCTGGGCGCCTCGACCCTCGGCATGTCGACGGCCATCGCCGGAGCGTTCGCGCTGGGCGCGCTGAGCGCGGCGGTGATCGTGCTCCTGCTGCGGCGGGACTAGCCGCAGTCGATCCGCTCGATCTTGCCGCCCTCCAGCCGGAAAAACGCATCCTGCGGGACGTCGAGCTTCAGCGCCTCGTCCTTCGGCAGGCAGGCGTAGAGGCCGCGCAGCACGCGGCTGGCCACCCCGTGGGTGACGGCGACGATGCGGCGCTCGGGGCGGCAGGCCTCGGCCATCCAGTCGGCGAGGCGGCCGGCGAAGCCGGCGTAGCGCTCCCCGTCCGGCGAGGCGAACCACCAGTTCCAGCGGGTGTAGCCGTCGCGGGCGCCGGGCCAGGCGTGGTCGATGTCCTCGCCGGTCAGGCCGTCCCAGGAGCCGAGGGTGACTTCGCGCAGGCCCTCCGCCGCGACGGGCGCGGGGAGCCCGGCGACCTCGGCGACGATCTGCGCCGTCCGCCAGGCGCGGCCCAGGGGGCTCGAGACCAGCTCGAAGGGCTCGGCGGCGGTCAGCTCGCGCAGCCTGGCGCCCGCCGCGCGGGCCTGGGCCTCGCCGCGCGGCGTCAGGGCGGAGTCGAGCCCGCCCTGGTAGCGGCCGGCGAGGTTGAACTCCGTCTCGCCGTGGCGGACGAGATAGATCACCGCTTGCGGCGCACCACCGGGTGGGAGCTGGAGAGGCCCCCGTCCACCGCGATCGCCTGGCCGTTGACGTAGGACGCCTCGTCGGAGGCGAGGAAGAGGGCCATGTTGGCGATCTCGTCCGGCACGCCGCCGCGGGTCAGCGGGTTCAGCTGGCCGATCCGGTCCTCTGTGCCGCGCTGGCGGGCGCCTTCGAAGATCGGGCGGGTCATGCCAGTTTCAATCAGGCCGGGGCAGATGGCGTTGACCCGCACGCCCGTGCCGTAAAGCTCGTTGGCCGAGGTCATGGCGAGGCTCATCACGCCCGCCTTCGAAGCCGAGTAGGGCAGGCCGCCGGCGCCGGAGCGGATGCCGGCCACCGAGGCGGTGCAGATGATCGAGCCCTTGCCCTTGGGGACCATGACGGCGCTGGCGTGCTTCACCATCAGGAACGGGCCGATCAGGTTGATGCGCAGGATCTCGGCCCAATGGGCGGCGTCCTGCTCGGGCACCGGCACATAGCCGCCGGAGACGCCGGCGTTGGCGAAGGCGACGTCGAGGGCGCCGTGCTCGCTCACCGCGCGCTCCACGAGGGACTTCACGAAGGCCTCGTCGCCGGCGTCGCCGACCATCGCCACGGCCTGGCCGCCGGCGTCGGCGACCATTTTGGCGGTCTCGTTCACGGCCTCGGCGCGGTCGGCGATGACCAGCCGGGCGCCCTCCCTGGCGAACAGGATGGCGCTGGCCCGGCCGATGCCGCTGGCCGCGCCGGTGATGACGGCCGATCGGCCTTCGAGACGTCCCATGATCTAGATCCTTTGCTCAGCCGAGCCCCATCACCTTCGCTCATCCCCGCGAAAGCGGGGACCCAGGTGTTTTATCGAAGGCCGTCGGCGTCTCCTGTTGAACCAAAAAAGCCTGGGTTCCCGCTTTCGCGGGAATGATCGGAAAGGGTGGGTCAGGCCGATCGCTTCGCGGCGGCGGTGATGGCGTCGGCCACGGTGTCGTAGAGCGCCGGCGGCAGGTCGTGGCCCATGCCCGGGATGATCCGCAGCTCCGCGCCGGGGATGCTCGCGGCCGTGTGCTCGCCGCCGGAGACTGGGACCAGCGGATCGTCCGCGCCGTGCAGCACCACGGTGGGCGCCTTGATCCCCTTCAGCCGCTCGGTCCGGTCGCCGGTGGCGCGCACGGCGGCCATCTGGCGCTGGACGCCCGGCGGGTTGTAGGCGCGGGCCTGCTCGGCGATCACCCGCTCGCGGAGCGCCTCGTCGGTCCACGGATAGCCGGGGCTGCCGATGGTGCGGGCGTTCTTCACGCCGTGGGCGATGAAGGCCTCGAGGTCGGCCTTGGGATCGGGCGCGCGGGTGGTTAGCACCGCGAAGGCCTCCGGCGTCGCCTGCGGCAGGTGCGGCGCGCCGCTGGTCGACATGATCGAGGTCAGAGACTTCACCCGCCCGGGATGATCGGCGGCGATCACCTGGGCGATCATCCCGCCCATGGAGACGCCGGCGACGTGCGCCTTGTCCACGCCCAGGGTGTCGAGAACGCCCACCGCGTCGGCCGCCATGTCCTCCAGGCGGTAGGCGTCGCCGTCCTTCAGCCAGGTGGAGAGGCCGACGTCGCGGTTGTCCATGCGGACGACGTGGTAGCCCTTCGCCACCAGCTTCTCGCAGAAGGCTTCCGGCCAGCGGGTCATCTGCGAGCCGAGGCCGTTGATCAGCAGCACCGTCTCGTTGGCCGGATCGCCGAAGGTTTCGTACTCGATCTCGACGCCGTTCGCCTTGGACCTGGGCATCCTCGGTCTCCTTGGTGTGTGCGCAACATTCCGTCGCTGGCAGGCCTTGCGTGGTTCGAGACGCGCTACGCGCTCCTCACCATGACTAAGATTTTTGCTGACCTCGTCATCCTGAGGAGCCCGCGAAGCGGGCGTCTCGAAGGACGCAAGGGGCGGCAGCGGCCGGGATCATGGGATCAGCAGCACGCGGCCGACAGCCTTGCGGCTCTCGATGTATTCGTGGGCGGCGGCCGCCTCGGAGAGCGGGAACTCGCGGTCGATGATCACCTTCAGCTCGCCGCGGGCCGCCTCGTCGATCAGCCGCTGGATGTTGGCCTGAACCCGGTCGGTGTTGATCTCCGCGCCCAGGAAGACGCCGGAGAGCGAACGGTTGCCGCCCATCATGGTGCCGACGTCCACCTTCATCGGCTCACGGCCGGCCGCGCCGACCATTGAGACCCGCCCGCGATAGCCGAGCGACAGGATCGAGCCCTGCAGGGTCGAGCCGCCGACGCTGTCGACCACCAGGTCGACGCCCTTCTTGTCGGTCAGGCGCATGACCTCGGCGACCACGTCGTGGGTCCTGTAGTTGATGCCTTCGTCGAGCCCGAGCGGCTTTAGCGCCTCCAGCCGGTCGTCGGCCGAGGCGGTGGCCAGCACCCGCGCGCCGGCCCGCTTGGCGAGCTGGATGGCCGCGACGCCGACGCCGCTGGCGCCGGCCTGCACCAGCACGGTCTCGCCGGCCTTCAGGCGGCCGAACTCGAACAGGCAGTCGTCGGCGGTGCCGAAGGTGACGGGGATCGGCGCGGCCAGCTTCACGTCGAAGCCGTCCGGGATCACCCAGCACGAGCGGGCCGGCACGGCGCGCAGCTCGGCGTGCGAGCCCCAGCTGTTGGAGGTGGCGACCTTCTGGCCGACCTTCAGGGTGGTGACTTCGTCGCCGACGGCGATCACCTCGCCGGCCGCTTGGTAGCCGACCACGTGGGGATTGGTCATCAGCGGCCCGCGCAGGCGGTTCAGGGTGTCGCCGCCCTCGATGCTGACCGCTTCGACGCGGATGATCACGCCCTTGGGATGCAGCTGCGGGTCGGGCACGTCCTCGTATTTCAGGACGCTCGGCGGGCCGTTCTCGTAATAGACCGCAGCCTTCATGAATGGGCTCCCTTCCCTCGAACGCTTGTTTGGATTTCGGCTTGTCACGCAGCGTCAGGTCGCGCAAGTCCGAAGCGACAAGGGAGAGCATTGGATGGAACTGGCCAAGCCGCGGGTCGACATCGGCCTGGCGACCAACGACATCGAACCCATGCTGGCCTTCTGGCAGGGCGAGGCGGGCGTGCCGTTCGACCACCTCCTGCCGATCCGCAAGGGCCAGGACCAGCACCGCCACGACGCCAACGGCTCGGTGCTGAAGATCAACCACCGGGCCGATCCGATCCCCGACGCGCCGCCCAGCGGCTATCGCGAGCTGATCATCGCCCGCGAGGGCGTGGCGGCGCCGCGAGAGCTGGCCGATCCGGAGGGCAACCGGGTGACGCTCGCGCCGCCGGGCTGGCGCGGGATCGGGCAGATCGGCATCCGCCTGGCCGTCCGAGACGTAGAGGCTCACCGCCGGTTCTACACCCAGGCGCTCGGCCTGACGGAGGAGCCCTGGGAGGGCGGCGCGGCGTTCCGCGCCGGCGAGACCCTGCTGATCGTCGAGCCCTCGCCGGACGCCCCGTCCGACGCCGGCATGCAGGGGCGCGGCTGGCGCTACATCACCTTCCAGGTCTTCAAGGTCGACGAGGAGCACGCCCGGGTGGTCGCCGCCGGCGGCCGCGAGGCCATGCCGCCGACCACGCTTGGGACCACGGCGCGCATCTCCATGGTGCGCGACCCGGACGGCAACTGGATCGAGCTGTCGCAGCGGGCCTCGATCGTCGGGTCGCTGGAAGCCTAGACTCGACGGCGCCGCAGACGCCAAGCTCACGACGACACAGGGAGAGAAACGATGGGAACGCGCGCGGTGGTGCTGGGCGGCGGCGGGCCGGTGGGGATCGCCTGGGAGTCCGGGCTGATCTCCGGGCTGGCCAAGGGCGGGGTCGATTTCGGCCAGGCCGACTTCATCATGG
>DASPLZ010000438.1:0-2376 GCA_035627295.1 Phenylobacterium sp.
GTCACCGATCATCGCCATCGTCGTGACGATAGGCGCCGTCTTCGGGCGACACGAAGCGGCGAGGGGTCGGCAGGCGCGTGTGCAGGTGTTCGCCAGCGCCGCCGTCCTCCCGCTGCTGTTCGCGGTGGAGCAGCTGGCGCCCGCCACTACCGCGTTCACAGTCACCGAGCGCGTCTTCGTCGCGGCGACGCCTGCCCAGGCCTGGCAGGGCGTGGTCGATGTTCGCCGGCTGCCGCAGAGGCCGGGCTTCCCGCTGAATCTCGGTTTTGCCCACCCGGTCAGCGCCCGCTGGGACGGCCAGGGTATCGGCGCCCGGCGGCTCACCCGCTTCTCCACGGGCATGTCGCTCGAGCGGGCCACGGAGTGGCGCCCGGGGCGGAGTCTTGAACTGGAAGTGCTGACTCAGCCCCCCGCGATGCGCGAACTCAGTCCCTACGGCGAGGTCTTCGCGCCGCACGTGCGCGACTACTTCCGCACCAGGACGGCGCGCTGGGACGTGTCGCCCGCCCCGGGCGGCTCCTGGGTGACGGTAAGCACCTCGCACGAGATGGATCTGGCGCCGGCGCCCTACTGGCGGCCGATCGCGGCCTGGATCGTCAGGGCCAACGCCCGGCGAGGCCTTGCTCATATCCGCTCGCAGGCCGAGGCCGCCTTGCCTTCCGAGGCGGCTTCGCGGCAGGGTCCCCCGGATGGCGGAGATCACCAAATTCTCGCTGGTCTATGACGCGCCGGAGGACCGGATCGCCTGGGACCTGGAGGACACGGACGGCGCCACCACGCGGCTCTGGCTGACCCAGCGCTTTTGCCGGCTGATGATCACCGCGGTGCTGCCGATGCTCTCCAAGCCGGTGGCGGAGGATGCGCCGCCGGAGCGCGAGACCACCCTGCAGGCGTGGGAGCAGGCGGCCGCCATGTCCGACTTCGGCCGCACCAGCGGCGTGCGGGTCACGACCGCCACCACCGCCGGTCTCGTGGGCCAGGTGCAGATGGCGCCGGCCGGCAGCGGGATCACCTTCACCTTCACCTTCGGCCAGGCGCAGGAGAAGCGGGTGGTCAGCGCCTCCGGGCCGGCGGTGCGCCAGACGCTGGCAGTGATGTACCGGCTGCATGAGGAGGCGGGGTGGCCGGTCGACCTCTGGCCGGCCTGGGTCGCCGATCCGGCGGCGGTGGCCGCCGCTGTCGGGGGCGAGGGGCGGCTGAACTAGGCGAGCAAGCCCGGTCAAGACAAGCGCGCCGGTTTGGGCGCACCCTGCCTCGCATGACCGGAACCACCCTTCGCCCGCAGACGGCCGGCCTCGACGCCGCCACGCGCTACATCGAGGCGAACCTGATGGCCGACCTCAGCGTCGCCGAGCTCGCCCGGGTGGCCGGGCTGTCGGAGTTCCACTTCACCCGGCAGTTCAGCGCCCGCTTCGGCCAGAGCGCCATCGCCTTCGTCCGCGCCCGCCGCATGCAGGTGGCCGCCCGCGCCCTGGCTATGGGCGACGACCGCTCCCTCGTCGAGCTCGCGTTCGACCTCGGCTTCGACTCGCAAGAGGGCTTCACCCGCGCCTTCAAGCGCGCCTTCGGCGTCTCGCCGGGCCGCTTCCGCAAGGGCGCCGCGCCTCTCGGCTCATTGGAGATCAGCATGACCGCCACCGCCGTCTTCCAGGACAATCTGACCGCAAACCCGACTCCCGTCCGCAACGGCCCGCTGCGCCTCGCCGGCAAGGTCGGCTACTTCCCCGAGGAGCAGAAGTTCATGATCCCAACCCTCTGGAACGAGCTCTTCCAGTCGGGCGAGGTCAAGCCCGGGCGGGTCACCTACGGCGCCTGCTGGGGCGCCGGGCAGGAGCGCGGCATGGGCTATCTTGCCGGCGTCGCGCTCGCCGACGGCGAGCCCGTCCCCGAGGGCCTGACGCTCATGGAAGTCGCCGCCAGAACCTACCTGACCTTTCGCCTTGAGCTGTCCGACGGGGATATCCACCCGCAGATCCTCGGCGCCTCGAAGGCGATCTGGGGCGAGCTCCTGCCCGCGTCAGGCTGCAGCCTCGCCAACGCGCCCGATCTCGAGTTCTACCCGGCCGACTTCGCACCGAAGGCCGGCAAGTGGATCGAGTACTGGGTCCCGGTGGAAGCCTGATGCGCAGGATCGCTATCGCAGCCGCCCTCGCCGCCGCGCTCGCGGCGAGCGCCACCGCCGGTTCGGCCCAGGACGCCCGGCTGGAGCCGCTGCGCAGCCGCATCGCCGCCGGCGAGATCCCCGGCGTCCACGCGGTCATCGTCGTTCAGGATGGCCGCACCCTCGCCGAATGGTACTTCCCCGGAGAGGACGAGCAGCGCGGCTGGCCGCAAGGCCGGGTGACCTTCGACGCCGGCACGCTGCACGACGTGCGC
>DASPLZ010000439.1:0-2031 GCA_035627295.1 Phenylobacterium sp.
CCCCGGGACTGGCTGGCCGAGCTCCTGGCCGCCGAGCGCCTGACGCCGCAGGACCGCACCGCCCTCCTGATCGGCCGCGCGCCGGGCCGGCCGCTCGACGCCTCGCCGATTGTCTGCGCCTGCCTCGGCGTGCGGGCCGCCGCCATCGCCCGGGCGGCGGTGGAGGGCGCGCGCGATCTCGACGCGGTCGCCGAGGCCACCCGCGCGGGGACCAACTGCGGTTCCTGCCGCCCCGAGATCGCCCGCCTCATCGCCGCCACCCCCGCCCCGGAGGTCCGCCATGCCGCCTGAAATCCCCCTCGGACGCGTCCAGCTCGTGGGCGCCGGCCCCGGCCCCGCCGACCTCCTCACCCTTCGCGCGCTCAGGGCCATCGAGGGCGCCGGCGCGTTGCTCTACGACGCCCTGGTGCAGGAGGAGGTGCTGGCGCTCGCCCCCGCCGCCTGCCTGAAGATCCAGACCGGCAAGCGCGCCGGTCGGCCCAGCATGAAGCAGCAGACCATCCACCGGCTGATGCTGCGCCTCGCCCGGAGGGGCCTGACGGTGGTGCGGCTGAAGGGCGGCGATCCCTCGATCTTCGGCCGGGTGGGCGAGGAGCTGGATTTCCTGCGCGGCCACGGCGTCGCCGTCGAGGTGATCCCGGGCGTCACCGCCGCCTGCGCCGCCGCCGCCCAGGCCGGCGTGCCACTGACCCACCGGGGCGTTGCCCGCAGCGTCACCTTCGCCACCGCCACCCTGGAGCACGGCCGCGCCCGCGAGACCTTCCGCGCCGACCCCTCCGCGACCCTGGCGATCTACATGGGCCGCGACCAGATCGCCGCCTTCAGCGCCCGCCTGATCGCCGAGGGCCATAGCCCCGCCACGCCGGCCCTGGCGGTGGAGAACGCCGGCGGCCCGGGGGCGGTCACCATCCGCGGGACCCTGGCGACGCTGGCCGCGCTGCTCGCGGCGGAGCGGTTCGAGGGGCCGGTGGTCGTCCTGGTCGGCGAGGCTGTGCGGGCGGCCGAGCGGCCCGGCGGGACCGCCCTGGTCGCCTGAATGGAGTGCTCACGATGACCGTCGAAACCTTTGAATTCGAGAGTGATTTCGTGGCGAGCCTGAGGTGTGTGCCGATGGCGGTGCGGCTGAAGCTCGACCGCTGCGGGGTCAAGCTCACACTCCGGCAGTGGAGCCGCTTCACCTTCGAGGATCGCGAGCGCCTGCTGCACGCGGCGTGCGACGCGCCGTCCGAGGTCGCGGCCTTCCGCGAGGCGCTGGTCGACCTGATCGCCGAGCGCACCGGCGAAGCCGCCCGGCCGCTGCCCGAGCCGCCCTCGGCGCTCTACGCCTCGCCCGTCCGTACGCCTGAGCCGGTGGCCGCCTATGCGCGCGCCCAGGGGGTGAGCCCGCCGGCCGACCGCGCCTGGTGCGCGCTCAGCGAACTGCAGCGGTTCGCGCTCCTGAAGCTCTGCCGGGACAACCACGACAACGTCAATTTCCTGCCGGCCATGCGGGAGTTCGGGCTGGCCTAGGCCGCCTGGACGTCCGGCTCGTCCTTGGGCGCACCGGCGTAGACCGCCGAGAGGTCGCGGTAATAGCGCGAGTTGAAGGCCAGCAGGGTCATGATCACGCCGGCCACGCCCGCCAGGGTGAAGACCAGCGCGATGCCGCGGTCGTCGCCCGTGCCGAACCAGCCGCCGATGAGGTCCGCGCCGGCGCCGTCGGTCATCAGCGGGATGAAGAAGAACTGGGCGATGGGACCGATCAGGAAGGCGGTGATCGGCGAGGCCGCCTGCTCCACCGACTGGGCGAAGCCGAACACGCGGCCCTGGCGCTCGTAGGGCACCACCTTCTGCAGGGTCGTGTGCTCGGCCGCCTCGGCCCAGGGGCCGAGGAACATCCAGGTGAAGCAGCCGGCGGCCAGCAGCGGCACCGACGAGCGCAGGGTGAAGAAGCAGCACACGCCCCAGGCGATCAGGTTGACGATCATGAGCGTGCGCAGCGGGCTTGGGCCAAGGCCGGTGCGGGCGATGACGATGCCGCTGAGGATGAAG
>DASPLZ010000440.1:0-4388 GCA_035627295.1 Phenylobacterium sp.
GCCCAGGTGCAGGCTGGGATAGCCGCCCGTCTCGCCGACCGTCCCGTAGAGGCCGAAGTCGCGCGCCGCGGCCGCCTTGATCGCCTCGGGCCGGGTCTCGCCGGTCAGCTCGCGCAACAGCTTCAGGACGAGGTCGTCGTAATAGGTCTTGGCCGGCCGCGTCCCGCGCGCCATCTGCCGGTTCATCGTCAGGGTCCTGGCCCCGATCTCGTCCCGGAAGCGGAAGTAGGCTTGCGCCCGCGCCCACCGCGGATCGCCGCCGCTGCGCGTCGCAAGCTCCGCGTCCGCCGCCAGCTGGCGGGCCGCCTCGAAGAACCCGGCGCGGATGAGGAGGTCCGCCAGCGCCAGCTGCTCGCCCGCGGAGGCGCCCGGCCTGAGGCCGTCGGCGAACAGCCTGTCGATCCGCGCTTCGTAGTCGCCGAGCGCCTGCGGCGCCTTGCGGTCGGCCAGCCAGAAATAACCCCGCCAGGCCTCGCCCAGCCTGTCGGCGTCGCGCCGCATCACCGCGACCGTCAGGGCCTCGCGGTTGAGCTCGAGCCCGGCGCGGCCGTCGGGGCTGAACCCGGCGATTTCGCGCTCGGCCTCGGCCAGCAGCCGGTCGCGCTCGTCGCCGCGGGCCGCCCCGGCCTGCTCGACCAAGGCCTGCAGCACCTGCTGGCGCACCTCGTCCGCCTCCAGCGGCTCCTCGCAGGCCCCGGCCAGCCGGCGGCCTTCGCTCACGGCAGCCGGCCGCTCCCCGGATTCGCGCAGCACCCGCGCCCGCATCTCGCCAGTGTCGCAAAGGTCGTCGCCCACGGCCTCGGCTTCCGCCAGACGCGCCTTGGCCGCCGCGCTGTCGCCATCCACAAGCCAGGCGATGCGGGCCAGCTCCCGCGCGGCGGTCGCCCGGTCCTTCGCCGAGGCGGCGGGGTCGGCGTAGACCGCGCGGAAGGCGGTCTCGGCGTCGCCGACGCGGGTCTGGCGATAGGCCGCGAGGGCGTCGTTGATCGAGGCCGCCTGGGCCGAAGCGGCCAGGCTGGCGAAGGCGAAGGCGGCGAGAAGCGTGCGCATATGGCCTTCCTGCCAAGCTCGGCGGGCGGCGTCTTGAACCGGATTAGCGCCCGAGGGCGCGAAGTTGCCTCGGTGTGCGGCCGGCCAGGGCGCGCAGGTCGCGGGTCATGTGCGCCTGGTCGGCGTAGCCGTGACGGCCGGCGATCTCCGCCAGCGAGGCGGTGCCGGTGCGCAGGTCGAGCCCCGCGCGGATCGCGCGCCGACGCCGCCGCCAGCCGCCCAGGGTCATCCCCGTCGCCCGCCGGAACTGCCGCGCCGCATGGGCGGGATGGCGATCGGCGAGCGCGGCCAGCGCCGCCAGGGTCCAGTCCGCCTCCGGCTGGTCGTCCAGCGCCTGCAGCAGCCGGCGCACGCCGGCAGGATCGGATCGATCGTCGGGGACCCTCAGCGCCGCCTCGGCCAGTTCGTGGGCGAGCGAGGCGGCGGTCAGGGCGTCGGCGCCCAGCACCAGCTCGGCGGCGAGGGCCTCCGCCAGGCGGCGGCGCTCCAGCCCGACGCGCGCGGCGCTGGGACGGGCTGGCTCCGCGCCCAGGTGCAGGTTCAGGCAGAGCGCGCCCTGCGCGCCGATGCGGTCCACGTGCCGGGCGCCGCTGGGATGGACGATCACCTCGCCGCCGCGACGCTCCTTGTCCCCCTCGGCGAAGCCGCCGCCCAGCACCATGCAGATGTAGGGCGTGGCATGCTCGTGCGCTGGCGGACGGTGCTCCGGCTCATGCAGCGAGAGGCTCGCCTGCACCGCCGCATCGCGCGGGCCGAGGTGCACGCGGCCCAGGTTCTCACCGAACGCCAGCAGGGTCATGCCGGCGCTTTTACGCTGCGCGACAGGGTGGGACATGTGAATATTGCGCAAGATGTGACCCCGACGCGCTTGCGTGACCCAGGGCTGGGTCCCTACAGCCTTCGCCATGTCCGCCGAGTCGCCCCCCGCCGAACCCAAGCCGTCGGCGGGCGCGGCCCCGGCGCTGATCAGCGTCATCTTCATCAACATGCTGGGCTTCGGGATCGTCGTCCCGCTGCTCCCCTTCTACGCCAAGTCCTTCGACGCCCCGGCCTGGCAGATCGCGCTGATCTTCTCGGCCTACTCGCTGGGCGCCTTCTTCGGCGAGCCCTTCTGGGGGCGGCTGTCGGACCGCATCGGCCGCAAGCCGATCCTGATCTGGACGATCACCGGCAACTGCCTGTGCTACCTGGCGCTGGCCTTCGCGCCGAACGTCTATGTCGCCTTCCTGATCCGCCTGGCCGGGGGCCTGGCCAGCGGCAACGGCTCGGTGATCCAGGGCTACATCGCCGACGTCACCCCGCCGGAGCAGCGCGCCCGGCGCATGGCCTGGATGGGGGCGGCCTGGAACTTCGGCCTGATCATCGGCCCCTCGGTGGGCGGGCTCTTCGCGCACCCGGACGCCGGGCCGATCGGCTTCCAGATCCCGCTCTTCATCGCCTCGGGCATGTCGCTGCTCTGCGCGACGAGCATCGTGCTGTTCATCCGCGAAAGCCGCGTCCGCACCCAGCTCTCCGAACAGCAGGGCAGCCGCTGGGCGGTGATCGGCGACGTGATCCGCAATCCCATCGTCAGCCGCCTGATGCTTGTCTCGTTCCTGGTCGGCTGCGCCTTCACCGGCATCGAGTCGACTTTCGCCCTCTGGGCCCAGCAGCGCTTCGACTGGGGCCCGCGCGACATCGGCGTCTGTTTCGCCGTGGTCGGGATCGGCGCGGGAATCACCCAGATGTTCGTCACCGGCCCGCTCTCCGAACGATTCGGGCCGGGCCGGATGCTGGCCGTCGGCATGGGCATCACCCTGGTGTGCGCCAGCCTGCAGCCGCTCTCCCCCCATCCCTGGCTGACCATCGGCCTGATGACCCTGACGGCCATCGGCTCGTCCGTCGCCTTCCCCAACATCGGGGCGATGATCTCGGCGGCCATCGACCCCGACCGCCAGGGCCAGACGCTGGGCCTCAACAACGCCGCCGGGGCCATGGCCCGGGTGGTGGGGCCGCTCTGCGCGGGCCTGGCCTTCGCCGAGATCACCATCCACGCGCCGTTCGTGATGGGCGCGCTGATCCAGGTCGCCGCGCTCTGGATCGTCATCAACGCCAACCGCGCGGTCGCCCGGCAGGCGCGGCAGGGCTAGGACGGCGGCCGGGAGGTCGGCGTTGGGGATCGGCCATCCGCCGCGGTAGGCCACGCCTATCAAATCCTCCCCCGTGCAATGGGGGAGGGGGACCACGCAGTGGTGGAGGGGGCGTGACTTGGAAGGAGCGCCGGCAGGTTCTCGTCGGCGCGTCCTTGCTGACTCTCAGTGCAGAACCTCGCCTCCTCCACCGCCGAGCCCGGGGGCGGTCCCCCTCCCCCATCACGATGGGGGAGGATTTGCGGGGCGACCTCGGCTATAGCCGCCGTCCCATGTCCGCCGACCCGCCAGAGCCGAAGAACGACCTGCGGGCCCTCGCGGTGCTGCTGCTCTGCGTCTTCCTGATGATCGCGGGGTTCGGGATCATCATCCCGCTCCTGCCCTTCTACGCCCAGTCGTTCGACGCCCCGCCCTGGCAGATCGCGGCGCTGTTCTCCGCCTTCTCCCTGGGCCAGTTCTTCGCCGAGCCGTTCTGGGGCCGGATGAGCGACCGCATCGGGCGGCGCCGCGTGCTGATCCTGACCATGGCCCTTGGCGCCCTCGGGTATGTGGCCCTGGCGCTCGCGCCGAACCTGCTCGCCGCCTTCGTGATCCGCCTGGTCACCGGCTTCGTCTCGGGCAACATCTCCACGATCCAGGGGGCGCTGGCCGACATCACCCCGCCGGAGAAGCGCGCCGGGCGGATGGGCATATTGGGCTCGGCCTTCAGCATGGGGTTCGTCTGCGGCCCGGCGATCGGCGGCCTCCTGGCCCGGCCCGACCTCGGCACCATCGGCTTCCACCTGCCGCTCTACGCGGCCGCGGGCGTCGGCCTCCTCGCCGCCGTCGCCGTGGCCGCCTTCGTGCGCGACGTCCCCCGCGCGACGCCGCAGGGGCCGCAGCCCGGCCGTTTCCAGGCCGCCGGCGAGGCGCTCTCGCACCCGGTCATCGGGCGGGTGCTGATCCTCTCGTTCATCGTCGTCTCGGGCTTCGCCGGCATCGAGGCGACCTATGGCCTGTGGACCGAGGCCAAGTTCGGCTGGGGCCCGCGCGAGATCGGCTTCGCCTTCATGGTGATCGGGATCATCGGCGCCTTCGCGCAAGGGGGCCTGACCGGCTGGCTGGTGCGCCGCTCCGACGAGGTGAGCGTGCTCACCGGCGGACTGGTGCTGATGTTCATCGGCATGGTGACGCAGTTCGCCTCGGTCAATTCGGCCATGGCGATGATCG
>DASPLZ010000441.1:0-3539 GCA_035627295.1 Phenylobacterium sp.
CGCGGCCGAGGAGCCGGACCCCATCGGCGACATCATCGGCGGGGTCGGCGACCTGCTCAATCCCGACCGCGAACCGCCCCCCGCCCAGCCGCCGCCGGTGGAACAGTCCCAGCCGGAAGCGGTGCCCTACTAAGGTTCAGATTCCCGCGTACCACTCATAGCCGCGGTCCTCCCAGAAGCCGCCCTTGCCGCCGGCGATGTGGGCGAAGCTTTCCACCGCCTCGATGCGCATCACATATTTGGCGTGCTTGTAGCCGAGCTGGCGCTCGACCCGCAGGCGCACCGGCGCGCCGTGCGGCACGGTGAGCGGCGCGCCGTTCATCTCGTAGGCGAGGATGGTCTGCGGGTGGAAGGCGTCGGTCAGGTCCAGGCTCTCGTAGTAGAGCCCGCGCGGCCCCTCCCCGCCCAGCCGGTCGGCGCAGTGGAAGACGATGTAGCGCGCGTTGTCCCTTAGCCCCGCCTTCTCGAGCAGCGCCCCCAGCCGCGCGCCGCGCCACTGGCCGATGCAGCTCCAGCCCTCGACGCAGTCGTGGCGGGTGATCTGGCTGCGGGCCGGCTCGGCGCGCAGCTCCGCCAGGCTCAGCGACAGCGGCGTCTGCACCAGCCCCTCCACCGCCAGCCGCCAGTCGGAAAAGCCGCCGGCCAGCAGCGCCTCGTACTCCGGGGTGCGCGGGCGCATCGTCCCGTTCGCCTTGAACACCGGCGAGATGTCCCCGGGCGAGAACTCCCGGGCCAGCTGGCCGCCGCCGAGCAGGGCCCGCTGGGCCTTGTAGGTCAGGGCCTCGCCGCGCCCGATCAGCGCCTGGGCGCCCGGCGAGCGGTTCAGCCGGTCGCAGCCGGCCAGCCACAGGCCCGAAAGCGCCGCGCCGGCGCCGGCGATCAGGCCGCGGCGGGTGCTCATTCGGCCGCCTCCACCTCGATCGCATAGCGGCCGGTGATCATGGAGCGCAGGTTGTTCCAGAACCCCGACAGCACCACCAACGCCACGTGGACGACCAGGAACAGCACCAGGCCGCTGGCCGAGAGGAAGTGGATGGTGCGCGCCGACTGCCGGCCGCCGAACACCTCCACCAGCCACGGCGCCGCCGCGCCCATTCCCGGCGACATGCAGAGCCCGGTGAGCACCATCAGCGGCAGCAGCACCAGGATCACCGCCAGATAGGCCCACTTCTGGATCACGTTGTAGCGCCGCGCCGCCTCCCCCTTCGGGAACCGCAGGCGCAGGTGGTCGCCGATGTCCTTCAGGATATGCCGCAGCCTGCCTTGCTCCCGGGTCGGCCAGAGATCCTTGAAGAAGTGGCCGGAGAGCAGGCTCCAGGAGAGGTAGAGCGCCCCGTTGAGGGCGAACACCCAGGCCATCGCCAGGTGCCAGCGCCGCCCGTCCGCCAGCGAGCGGTGGCTGGGCAGGGTCGCCCAGGCCGGAAAGCCCCGTGGCTGGCCGTCCGAGACGCCGAGCACGCCGGTGGTCTCGAAGCGCTGGCCGCCGATGCGGGTGACGCCGATCAGCCGCCCATCCGGCGCCTGCGCCGGCGTCATGGCCACCCAGGGGCGGTCGAAACGGGAATCCTCGCCCCAGTAGAGGGCCGGGTGGGCGTTGAAGATCTGCAGACCGCTGGCGAGCAGCACGAGGAAGGCGGCCAGGTTGATCCAGTGGGTGACCCGCACCGGCAAGCTGTGGCGCCTGATCTTCAGCCTGGCCATCGCATCGAGCCTCCCACGTTCGCCGCCGCCGCGCCAGCGGCGGAACGGCCGGCCGCCGCCGGCGCTTCCTTCCGCAGGACAAAGGAGACCTACATGCCGCACGAGACCGACAAGGACCTGCAATCGGAGGGCCGCAAGGCCAATGACGCCCAGCCGCTGAACAAGATGGGCGGCGGCAAGGGCGGAGCGGACCGCTATCCCCCCGCCCGCGCCGACGAGGCCCTGGAGACCCAGCCCGCCGAACGGCGCAGCTTCGAGCCCAAGGTGCGCAACGAGACCGCGCCGGAGCCCGATGACCTGCAGGGCCCGGCGGGCGATCCGGCCGAGGGCAAGCGTTGAGCCCTCGCCTGCGGGCCGGCGGCGCCTGATCTGGCCATGGATGCGTTCGACGTCGTGATCATCGGCGCCGGGCCCGCGGGGCTGACCGCCGCCACCTACCTGGCGCGGTTCCGCCGGCGGGTCCTGCTGCTCGGCGCGGGCCCGCCGCGGGCGAGCTGGATCCCCGAAAGCCACAACACGCCAGGCTTCCCGCACGGGGTCAGCGGGCCGGCCATCCTTGGCCGGCTCACCGAACAGGCCGCCCAGTACGGCGTCGCCTACCGCGAGCTGCGCGTCGAGGCGCTTTCGAAGGCCGGGGAAGTCTTCGAAGCCGTCGCCGGGACGCACCGGTTCCAGGCGCCCGCGGTGCTGCTGGCCACCGGGGTCGAAGACGTGCGCCCGCCGATCGCGGGCCTGGACGAGGCCGTCCGGCGCAGTCTCGTACGGATGTGCCCGATCTGCGACGCCTATGAAGCGATCGGCCGGCGGATCGCGGTCCTCGGCGACGGGCCGCTGGCGCAGCGGGAGGCCGCCTTCCTGCGGACCTATTCCGACGACATCGCCGTGCTCGACGCCGCGTCCGGACAGATCGTCTTCGGCGAAACCGAGGTCGAATGGACGCCGCACGACGGCGCCCCCCGCCGGTTCGACTGCCTCTACCTGGCGCTGGGCTGCCGGCCGCAGTCGGCCCTGGCCCTGGCCTGCGGCGCCGAGCGGGACGACGACGGCGACCTTCTGGTCGACTCCCGCCAGATGACCTCGGTCGCCGGGCTCTACGCCGCCGGCGATGTGGTGCGCGGGCTGAACCAGATCGCCGTCGCCACAGGCGAGGCGGCGATCGCCGCCACCGCCATCCACAACCGGCTGCGCGAGGCCGCCCGCTAGGCTCGCAGCCTCCTCACCCGCCCTTCGCCGGCCGGTAGGTGAAGTCGAAGCTGGGCTGCCAGGTCTTGCCCTCGTCGTCCGAGCTCTCGCCCAACTGCCGCACCGAGCCGTCGCCCGCCTTGGTATAGGTCATTCGCGTGATCTGGTCCGGCTTGCCCGGCTGCGGCCAGCGGCCGCTCAGCACCATGGCCTGGCCGTTCCAGCCGCCCTTGAACTCCACCCACGAACCGCTGGCGTCCAGCCAGATCTGCCGCCAGCCCTTATCGGCCGGCACATAGGCGCTGTAGCTGCCGCCGGGAGTGGATTTCGCCGGCATCCAGTTCTCGCGGATCGCGCAGCCCAGATAGAGGTTCTCGATCAGGCTTTCCGCCACCTTGGCGTCCTTGCCCGTGGGATAGACGTCCCAGCGCCCGACCCAGAAGTCGAACTGACGCCGCTCCGGCGCCGGGCAACCGGTCGGCGGGGTTTGGGCCTGGGCCGCGCCTGCAGCCGTCAGCGCCAGGGCGAGCAGGATCGCAGTTTTCATGTGTTATGCCTCCCGCCCGGATTAGGCCCCCGGCGGCCGGGTCCGGCACGTGACAAAGCGGTAAGCTTCGGCCGGGGCGCAAGCGGAAGGACAGCCCATGCTCCTGCAA
>DASPLZ010000442.1:0-6075 GCA_035627295.1 Phenylobacterium sp.
CGCTCTCCGAAGGCTCGCTGATCGCCTCAGTGGCGACCCGCGGATCGAGCGGCGATGCGGGACGGGTGACCATGTCCGCCGACCGCCTGACCCTGACCGAGGACGCCACTGTGCAGACCAGCACGCGGGGGCTGGGCGATGCGGGCGATGTGCGCATCGCCGCCACCGAGATCTCGCTGTCCGACGGCGGCGGCTTCCTCTCCAACGCCGAGGGCCTGGCGGGCGGCCGCTCGGGCAGCGTTTCGGTCGCCGCCGACAGCCTGGCGATCGGCGCCGGCGGCCTGGTGGAGACCACCTCGCTCAACCCGAACCCGGCGGGCGCGATCTCCATCGTCGGCCGGTCGGTGACCGTGGACGGCGCCGGCGGGCATGTCTCCAGCGAGAACCTCTCGTCCGCCGGCGGCCCCGCGGGCTCGATCTCCATCGCCGGCGAGGTGATCCGCATCGCCAACGGCGGCCTGGTCTCGACCAATTCCACTGCGGGGCGGGCCGGCGACATCACCCTCAGCCTGCCGTCCGACGGCTTCCTGTTCCTGACCGGCGAGGACGCCCCAGGCGTGATCACCACCTCCTCCGGCCCCGGCACAGGCGGGCGCATCACCATCGGCGAGCCCTATGCGGTGATCTCCGACAACGGCCGCATCCTGGCGCTCGGGCAGGCGGGCGGCGCGAACGTCGCCATCCAGTCCCAGTTCTTCATCCGCTCGGCGGACCGGCTCAACCTGGTGTCGGTCGACGGCTCGCTGGTGATCGACAGCCAGATCGACAACGTCAGCAGCGGCGTCGCGGCCCCGGATGTCTCGTTCCTCGACGCCTCCAGCGTGCTGCGCGGGCAATGCCCGCCGGCCCGGCTGGGCGGGGCGGCCAGCCAGCTCAGCCTGCGCGCGCTGGGGCCGCTCTCGGCGCGGCCGGCGGCCGGCGAGGCGGGAGCCGGCGGCCCCGCGCCGGGATCGGCCTGCCGGTGAGGTCGCACGCGCCCCTGGCCCTGGTCCTGGCCGCCCTGATGCTGGGCCTCGCCGGCGAGGCGCGGGCCGATCAGGCCTCGCAGCCGCCGGCCCCGCGCACCGGCCCGGCCGCGGCCGGGCCCGCCTTGCCGGACTATCCGCAGGCGCCCAGGCCCCTGCTGGCGCCGCCCGCCGCCGCGCCGGCGCTCCCGCAGGCGGCCGGAACCGTCCTCCTGACCGACGTCCACGTCAGGGTCGAACCGGCCGATGGCGCGGCGGCGCCGACGGCGGACTGGCGACCGGTCGCCGACCCGGCGACGGGTCTGGCCCTCCGCCTCGATCCCGCAGAGCGGTTCGACGCCGCCTGGGTGCGCCGCCAGTTCGCCGAGAACGGCCTGATCGGCGCGCGCGTGCCGATGGACCGGGTGGTGGCGCTGGTGCAGCTGATCAACCTGGCCTTCGCCCGCAACGGCTATCTGAACTCCGGCGTGCTGGTCGCCCCGCAGGCCTCGCCCGACGGCGGGGTCCTCGAACTGCGCCTGGTGCTGGGCGGCCTGCGCCCGCAGCCGGGCGAGGCCGACGGCCTGGTGGTCGCCTGGGGGCCGGGCGGCCGGGCGGGGCTGACCGAGGGCTATGTCCGCCGCCGGATGCCGGCCGCCGAGGCGGTTCCGCTGAACGCCCTCGCCCTGGAGCGCGACTTCCGCCTGCTCGCCGCCGACCCGGCGATCCGCACGGTCAACGCCGACCTGCGGCCCGGCGAGCGGCCGGGCGAGGCCCAGCTGCTGCTGACCGTGCAGCCCCAGCGGCGCTACGACCTCTACGCCTCCTTCGCCAACGATCGCTCGCCCGCGGTGGGGGGCGAGCGCGCGGCGGTGGGCGGCTCGTTCCGCAATCTCCTCGTTCCAGGCGACCTGATCTCCGCCGAGGTCGGGGTCACCAGCGACCGCGGCGATGTGGTGGCGAGCTATGAGACGCCCTTCCTGCGGCCCGACCTGACGCTCAGGGTGCGCGGCGGCCACAACGAGGCGGCGGTGGTCGACAGCGTGCTGCGGCCGCTGGACATCTCCTCGAAGGACTGGTCGCTGGAGGGGGGGCTCGACTACACGCTCGTCGACCGGCCGCTGACGCCCGTGGCTAACGGCGCGCCCATCCCTGCCCGGACGCTGACGGTCGGCGTCCGCGCCGCCCACCGGGAATCGCGCACCTACCTGCTCGGTGAGCCGTTCTCGTTCAGCCCCGGCTTCGTGAACGGGCGCTCGGAATACACCGCCGCGCGCCTGACGGCCGACTGGGTGGAGCGCGGCGTCGACCGGGTCTGGGCGGTGTCGCTGACTGGGACCCTGGGGCTAGACGGCACGCGCTCGGACGTCGTGGGCGTCCCGTCGCCCAGCGAGAACTTCAAAGTGGTGCTGGCCCAGCTCAGCTATGCGCGGCGTCTGACCGAAGGCGGGCTGGAGCTGCGCGGCCGGCTGGCGGGGCAGTGGTCCGACGGCGTGCTCTATTCCGGCGAACGGTTCTCGGTGGGCGGGGAGGACACCGTCCGCGGCTATCGCGAGAACCTGTTGCTCGCCGACCAGGGCGCGCTGGCCTCGCTCGAACTCGCCCTGCCGCTGGCCTTCGGCGAAGCCCGCGCGCGGGACTTCGACTGGAGCGCCTTCACCGTGTCGGCCTTCGCCGAAGGCGCGACGGTGAAGAACCACGACGGCGCGACGCAGCCGGCCGTGCGCTCTCTGGCGAGCGTCGGCGTCGGCCTGACCTGGACCCCGTCGGAGGCCATCTTCGCGCGCCTGAGCCTGGCCGAAGGGCTGAAGGACGTTCCGCGCGTCGGCAGCCGCGACCTGCAGGATCGCGGCGTGCATTTCCGGGTGGTCGTGCGCCCCCTGCTGCTGGGCGGGGCGTTCAGCCGTCGCTGAAGCCTATTCGAACGCCGGCATGTCCATGACGCCGTCGAGGAAGTCGAACACCGCCGCCTTGGTCAGGGCGTGCGGGATGGCTGAGAAGTGGTCGCAGCCCGGGATGATCGCATCGCGCCCGTCGGCGAAGGCGGCGGCCAGGCGGCCCGTGTCCCTGGCCCCCTCGTCGCGCTGGCCGGCGACGACCAGCACCGGGATGGGCAGGGCGGCGAGGGCGGCCGGGTCGAGCTTCGGGTTCTGGAAGCGGGCGTGGGCCGCCAGGGCCTGGCGGTCGTCGCCCTGCTCGTCGGCGAACTGGCGGAAGCTCTTGAGGAACGGGTTGGTGATGCTCTCCGGATCCTCGGCCAGCATGGCCAAGGCCATCAGCTCGCCGCGGTCGGAAGCGCCGCCCTCCTCCAGCATGCCGCCGCCGACGCCGCCGAGGATCAGGTTGGAGAACCGCTCGGGCGCGGCCAGCGCCGCCGCCAGCGCCACCCGCGCGCCCATCGAGTAGCCGAAGAGATCGACGCGGCCGAGGCCGAGGTGGTCCATCAGGGCGATCACGTCGCCGGCCATCAGCGGGCGGGCGTAGAGCCCCGGGTCGTGCGGCTTGGCGCTCTCGCCGTGGCCGCGCTGGTCGTGGGCGATGGTGCGGATGCGCCGCCGTTCGAAGGCGCCGTACCAGCCGGTGCGCCGCCAGCCCTCGGCGCGGTTCGAGGTGTAGCCGTGGACGAGGAGGATGGTCCGCTCGGCCCCGCCGGCCGGCTGGATGTCGTCGTAGGCCAGCGTCAGGCCCTGATGCTCGAACGTCGCCATGCGACGGGCTTAAGTCACGGCGCCTCGCCCGTCCATTCCCAGTGCCAGGGCTCGAACACGTAGTTGGCGAAGCCGTAGCGGTGGGCGTTCTTCACCAGCCAGCGGTAGGCGGGCGAGCGCGACATGGCCAGGCGATTGGGATCGGCGCTGGAATCCACCGGATAGCCGGGCGCCTGGCCGACCACGATGTCCATGGCCAGGCCCGTGCGGTGGGCCGAGCAGCGGGCGCGGGTGACGCCCTGGCAGTCGCCCTCGCGCGCGCAGCGGGCGGCGTCGGCGTCCGGATCGCGGAAGCCGGAGAAGATCTGCAGGGCGATCGGGTCGGCGGCGATGGCCGGCTCGGCCTTGCGCGCGTCCTCAACCATGCGGCGGTAGGCGGCCAGGGCGCCGGAGCGTAAGCGGATGGCCTTGCCGCCGTAGCCTTCGTTGGCGCGGGCCTGTTCCAGCCGCTCGGGCGCCGGCGGGGCGGGGCAGACGCCGCGGGCCGAGAGCCGCACGAAGGGCCGGGCCTGCTGCCAGCGCCCTTTCATGACGTCGAAGTCGGCGGCGTCGAGCACGCCGTCGGCGGGCCGGCCGTGGCTGTCCTGCCAGCGGGCCAGCGCCTGGGCGAAGGCTTCCGAGCCGGCCGGGCAGGACGAGCCGATCTCGGCGGCGATGCGCGGCTGGTAGGTCTCCCAGCCCCGCTCGGGGCGGCCGAAGGGCGACCAGGCCAGGGCGGCGAGGTTCAGGCCGTTGGCGCGCGCGGCCGCGGCGAAGGCGGGCGCCGGCGGGCAGGCGGCCGCCTGCGGGGCGGGCGGCGGCGGGGTGGGCGGCGGCGAGGCCTCCGGCGCGCGGCTGGGCGGCTCCGGCAGGGGCGCGGGCGCTTCCCGCGGCGTCTGGCAGGCGCGCACCAGGAGGGTCGCGGCCAGCCCCAAGGCGATCAGGGCCAGTCCCCGTCCAACCACCTTCCGCAGGTCCTTGAGCCGGCTCATGCCGGAGCATAACGCTGGAACCGGACGCCTGGCGGCGATTTCCTTGCAGGCGGCTCAGCTTCGCGGCCGCGCCAGGGAGTCCGCCGATGTTCCGACTTCGCCTGATGACCGCGGCCAGCCTCGGCCTGTTGATCGCCGCCTGCTCCGACGCCGACGTGGTGGGCCAGGAGCAGGACCAGTTCCGGGCCAAGGCGCCGCCGGCGGCTCCGGCCCCGGCCGTTGCGGCCGCGCCCGCGCCCGCCCCGCCGTCCGCCAATCCGGCCGCCAAGGCCATCGACGCGGCCGCCTTCGCCGAGGCTCCCGCGACGCCGCTGGCGGGGCGGGACCTTTTGATCCGCGCCCAGGTCCTGCTCGACCGCGCCCGCTTCGCGCCGGGGGTGATCGACGGCCAGGCCGGCGAGAACGTCCGCCAGGCCATCGCCGCCTTCGAGGCCGCCAAGGGCCTGCCGGTGGACGGCAAGCTCGACGCCGAGGTCTACGCCGCCCTGACAGCCGAGGACGGCGCGCCGGCGATGCAGGACTATGTGATCACCGAGGCGGACGTGGCCGGACCGTTCGTGGAGAAGATCCCCACCGACATGGAGGAGATGGCCAAGCTGGAGCGGCTGGCCTTCACCAGCCCGGCCGAGGCCCTGGCCGAGAAGTTCCACATGGACGAGAAGCTGCTCAGGGCCCTGAACCCCGGCGCCGACTTCGCCAAGCCGGGGACCACCATCCTGGTCGCCCGGCCGGGCGCGGCCGAGCTTCCCGCCAAGGTGGCGCGGATCGAGGTCGACAAGGCCGAGAAGGAGCTGCGCGCCTACGACGCCGCCGGCGTGCTGCTGGCGGTCTATCCGGCGACGGTGGGCTCGTCCGACATGCCGGCGCCGAGCGGCGAATGGGAGGTGGCGACCGTCGCGCCCGACCCGACCTACACCTACGACCCCAGCCGTCTGACCTTCGGCAAGGCGAACGCGAAGCTGACCATCGCCGCCGGACCCAACAACCCGGTGGGCGGCACCTGGATCGACCTGACCAAGGACACCTACGGCATCCACGGCACGCCCGAGCCGAGCAAGGTCGGCAAGGTCGACAGCCACGGCTGCGTGCGCCTGACCAACTGGGATGCGGCGCGGTTGGCCAAGGCGGTGGAGAAGGGGACGAAGGTGGTGTTCGTGGGGACCGAGGGGGCGAAGGCTTAAGAGGCCGGACGCAATTCGCCGCGGCGCGGCCTTGCGTGGTTCGAGACGCGCTCTTCGGGCACTCCTCACCATGACTAAGGTTTGTGCTGACTTCGTCATCCTGAGGAGCCCGCGAAAGCGGGCGTCTCGAAGGACGCACGGCCTCTTCGCCGGCGTCACTCCGCCAGGAACGCCTCGACCGCCGCCATGAACACGTCGAGCTTGTCGTGGTGCACCCAGTGCCCCGCGCCTTCGACGTTCAGGAGGTCGGCGTTCTTGAAGTGGGCGATGC
>DASPLZ010000443.1:0-5833 GCA_035627295.1 Phenylobacterium sp.
GCGCGGCCGACGCCCTGGCCGAACGCCTGCGGCTCCACGAAGAGGCCGTCGAGGCCCGGCTCGCCGCCCTCGATCGGCAGGAGCACGCCGAAGCCGACCACCGCCCCGTCCCGCTCGGCGACGAAGACATGACCGGCCTCGATCTGCTCGGCGGGCAGTTCGACGATCTCGGGATTGGCCAGCAGGTCCTCGCGCGTGTCCTCCCAGACCAGGGAGGCGCGCAGCTGCAGGTCCTCGAGCAGGGCCTGCTCGGACAGGCGCGCGGGGCGAATGCAAAGGTCGGACATCCCGCCCGGCATGGGCCGCCCGCGTTGCGAAGGCAAGCGCCGGCGCTAGGCGATCACATTTGGAAGCGCCGCCGTGAACCTTTCGAGTCGGAATGCGCTCTTGGCCCCCTGAGAGGAGCGATCCGATGCGCCTGCATCCGAACCATTTCCACGGGGCCGCCATCGTCACCGTGGCCGGCCTGATCACCGGCCTGGGCCTGAAGCCCGCCTACAGGGAACCGGATCCGAAGCCCGCCCCGCCTGCGGCCGAGGCGCCGCCGCCCCAGATCGCCTACAACGGCCCGACGCCCTGGTGGGTGATCGGCTCCGACGCCTTCCACGGCCGCCCGCAACCGCAGCTGACCCTGGCGCGCGCCGAGGCCCCGCGGCAGGACGAGGCGGCGCCGCTGGAGGTGCGCCCCGCGGCCCTGGTCGTGCCCGACCCCTGGGAGGCGCCCCGCCAGTTCGCCTATCGTGAGGCCGCCCCGCGCCAGCCGGCCGAGCCCCGGCCGGAGGAAGGATACGGCGAGTGGCGCCAGGACGCCGAGGGCGTCTATTTCGTGCCCGAGGAGGAGGCCTATCCCCCCGAGCCGGCCTACGACTACGATCCCTACGCCTGAGCGGCCTGGGCGCTGGCGTAGGCCTGGGTGCCCCGGGTGATCACCCGGTCGGTGGGCAGCACCTGGTCGACCGCCAGGTCCGGGGCGCCGGCGAGGTATTCGTAGAGCGGCCCGAAGTCGGTCTCCACCGTGACCGTCAGCAGGTGGCGCAGGGAGGGGATGACGAAGTAGGTCTGCTGGAAGTCGTCGATGCGGTACTGCGTGCGCATCACCCGCTCCATGTCGAAGCCCAGCCGGTTCGGCGAAGGGTCCTCCAGGGCGAAGATCGATTCCGTGCGCGAGGAGACGATGCCGGCGCCGTAGATGCGCAGGCCCTCGGGGCTCTCCATCAGGCCGAACTCGACGGTGTACCAGTAGAGCCGCGCCAGGTTGTGCAGCCGGCCGAGGTTCAGCGCCCGCAGCCCCCCCTGCCCGTAGGCCTGCATGTAGTCGGCGAAGACCGGGTCGGTCAGCATCGGCACGTGGCCGAAGACGTCGTGGAAGACGTCGGGCTCCTCCAGGTAGTCCAGCTGGTCGGGCTTTCGGATGAAGTTGCCCGCCGGGAAGCGCCGGTTGGCCAGGTGGTCGAAGAACACCTCGTCCGGCACCAGCCCCGGCACCGCCACCACCTGCCAGCCGGTGAGCCTGCCGAGCTTTTCGGAGAGCCGCCGCATGTCGGGGATGCCCTCGCCGTGCAGGTCGAGCGCGGTCAGCCCGTTGAGGAAAGGCTCGCAGGCCCGCCCGGGCAGGATCTTCGCCTGCCGCTCATAGAGGGTGACCCAGGTCCGGTGCTCCTCGGCCGTATAGGCCTCCCACCCCTGCGGGATGGTCCAGTCCGCCGCGGCGCCCGGCGGCGGCGAGAGGGCGCCGTCGGCGCTCATGGCTCGGCCACCGTCTGATCGATGGCGCCGAAGATCGAGCGGCCGTCGGCGTCGCGCATCTCGATCCGCACCCGGTCGCCCCGCCGCAGAAACGGGGTCTTGGGCGCGCCGGTCAGGATGGTCTCCACCGTCCGCACCTCGGCGAGGCACGAGTATCCGAGGCCGCCCTCGCTCACCGGCCGCCCCGGCCCGCCGTCCGGCCCGCGGTTGGAGACCGTGCCCGAGCCGATGATCGAGCCGGCCGCCAGCACCCGCGTCCTGGCCGCATGGGCGATCAGGGTCGGGAAGTCGAAGGTCATGTCCACCCCCGCGTCGGCCCGGCCGAGCGGAGCGTCGTTGAGGAAGGTCTCCATCGCCCCGTGCAAACGCCCGCCGTCCCAGGCGGCTCCCAGGGCGTCCGGCGTCACCGCCACCGGCGACAGCGCCGAGGCGGGCTTCGACTGGAAGAAGCCGAACCCCTTGTCGAGCTCGCCGGGGATCAGGTTGCGCAGGGACACGTCGTTCACCAAGAGCACCAGCCGGATCGCCTCGGCCGCCGTCTCGCGGCTCGCGCCCTGCGGCACGTCGCCGACGATCACCGCCACCTCGGCCTCCAGGTCGCAACCCCAGGCCTCGTCGGCCAGCGGGATCGGGTCGCGCGGCCCCAGGAATCCGTCCGAGCCGCCCTGGTACATCAAGGGGTCGGTCCAGAAACTCTGCGGCATCTGCGCCCCGCGCGCCTTCCTGACCAGCTCCACATGATTGACGTAGGCCGAGCCGTCCGCCCACTGATAGGCCCGCGGCAGCGGCGCGGCCGCCTTCGCCGCGTCGAACGGCTCGCCCGCCCCCGGCGTCGCCAGCCGCTCAGCCAGCTCGCGCAGCAGCGGCTCAGCTCGCCCCCAGTCGTCCAGCGCCGCCTGCAAGGTCGGCGCGACCTCCGCCGCCAGCAGGCAGCGCGTCAGGTCCTCGGAGACCACCACAAGCCGTCCGTCGCGGCCACTCTTCAGGGAAGCGAGCTTCATCGGCGTCCTTCTCTAGCTGCCCGAGAGGCTAGACCCGATCCGGCGGCGATTGCATTGCGCAGTTCGGCGGCGAGCGGCCGCCGGACGCACGAACCTTGCAGCTCAGCGCCCGCGCACGCGGCGGGCCAGCGCGACCGCCTCGGCGACGTGCGCCTCAAGCCCCGCCCAGTCGCCGGCCTCGACCAGCCTGCCGGGCACCAGGCCCCCGCCCATGCCCACGGCTGCGACCCCGGCGTCGAACCAGGCCCTCAGCGAAGCCTCCGTCGGCTCCACCCCGCCGGTCGGCATGATCCTGGTCCAGGGCATCGGCCCCAGCACCGCCTTGACGAAGGCCGGCCCGCCCGCCGCCTCGCCAGGGAACAGCTTGACGATCTCGCAGCCCAGCTCCTCGGCCATGCCGATCTCGGTGGGCGTGGCGCAGCCGGGCAGATAGGCCACCTTGCGCCGGTTGCAGACCTTGGCCACCTCCGGGTTCAGCCCCGGCCCCACGACGAAGCGCGCCCCGGCGGCGATGTAGAGCCCGGCCGTCGGCGCATCAACCACGGAGCCCGCGCCCAGGACCACATCCTCGCCCGCCAGCCGCCTGGAGAGCTGCAGGAAGACGTCAGCCGCGAAATCGCCCCGGTTGGTGAACTCGAACGCCTTCGCCCCGCCCGCCGCGCAGGCGCGCACCACCTGCTCGCAGACCTCGACGTCCGGGTGGTTGAACACGGGGACCACGCCCTGGTCGATCAGGGCGGTCAGCACGCTCAGGCGATCATGGGGCATGGCGGGCTCCTTTGGCTCTCTCATGCCGCAACGCCCGGCCCTGCGGAAGGGTTGACGCTGCGGCGCGATCGGGCGGACACCTTGGCGATGCAGATCGCCACGGACGACCGTCCCATCCTGGATGCGCTCGGCGAGCGCGGGCCAGAGCTGATCGACCGCGCCATAGGCTGGTGCGCCATCGGCTCCGGCAGCCGCAACCTGCCGGGCCTGGAGGCCATGCGCGCCGCGCTGGAAGCGCCCCTCGCCGCCCTGCCCGGCGAGGTCGAGAGCCTGCCGCTGGCTGACAGCATCGAGGTCGCCGCCGACGGCTCGACCCGCGCGCAGAAACACACCAACGCCATGCGCCTGACCGTGCGCCCACAGGCGCCGGTGCAGGTGGCGTTGACCGGCCACTACGACACCGTCTTCCCCGCCGAGAGCGGCTTTCGCGAGGTGAAGCCCCGCGACGACGGCGCGCTGAACGGCCCCGGCATCGCCGACATGAAGGGCGGCATCTCGGCCATGCTTGGCGCGCTGGAGGCCTTCGAGCGTCACCCGGCGGCGGCGAACCTCGGCTACACCGTGCTTCTCTCGCCCGACGAGGAGATCGGCTCCCTCGCCTCCGGCCCTCTGCTCGCCGAGCTGGGGGCCAAGGCGCACGTCGGCCTCACCTACGAGCCGGCGATGGGCGCGGGCGCCCTGGCGGCGGCGCGCAAGGGCTCGGGCAACTTCCACATTGTCGTGCGCGGCAAGTCGGCCCACGCCGGCCGCGACTTCGCCGCCGGCCGCAACGCCATCGCCGCCGCCGCGCGGCTCGCCACTCGCCTCGCCGACGCCAACGGCCGGCGCGAGGGCGTCACCCTCAACGTCGCGCGGATCGACGGCGGCTCGGCGCTGAACGTGGTGCCGGACATCGCCATCGTACGCTTCAACATCCGCTTCCCGGACGCCGAAGCCGGCGCCTGGGCCAAGGGTCAGATCGAGGCGGCGATGGCGGCCTCGGCGGGCGATGGCCTTTCCTTCGAGCTCCAGGGCGGCTTCACCCGCGCGGCCAAGCCCTTCAACGCCGCCCAGCAGCAGCTCTTCGCCGCCGTGAAGGCCTGCGGCGCGGCGCTCGGTCAGGAGATCAGCTGGACGCCCTCCGGCGGGGTCTGCGAGGGCAACAACCTCTTCGCCGCCGGCCTGCCGAACGTCGACACCCTGGGGGTGCGCGGCGGCGACATCCATTCAGAGAACGAGCACGCCTGGCCCGAAAGCTTCGCCGAGCGGGCGCAGCTCTCGGCGCTCATGCTGATCAAGCTGGCCACCGGCGAGGTGGACGGGCCGGGGCTGAGGAGGGCGATGAGCGCTTAACTCCCTCCCCCTCGTGGGGAGGGTGGGCCGCCGAAGCGGGTCGGGTGGGGGTCTTGCTGACTCGCCGCGACAGCCGAGACGCCGGGGGTCCCCCACCCGTCTCGTCGCTTTGCGTCGACCCACCCTCCCCACGAGGGGGGAGGGAAATCCGCGATCAGGCCTCTTCCGTCTCGTTGCTCGGCGCGGCTTCCCCTTCGCCGCCCTCGAAGCTGCGCGGGGCGCGGCGACGGCGGGGCTTGGGCGCGCGGGGCTCTTCCGCGGCGCCGCCCTGCAGGAAGGCGGGCGCGTGGCTCTCGGCCCCATCCTCGCCGCGCAGGATGGGCGAGCCGACTTCGGCGTCCGCCGTCACCAGCGGCGACGCCTCGGGCTCGACCACGGCCAGCGGGTCGCGCTCGGGCCGGTCGCGCCAGCGGTCGCGGTCACGATCACGGGGACGGTCGTCGCGGTCGCGGAAACGGTCACGCGGCCGGTCATCCCGTTGACGATCGTCGCGGTCGCGCGGCCGGTCGTCACGATCGCGCGGGCGATCGTCACGGTCGCGGAAGCGGTCCTCGCGGCCCTGGCGGCCTTCGCGCATCTCCTGCGGCTGGCCGTCCTCGCCGGAGCCCTCGGCCCCCGCCTCGGGCTGCTCGACCGCCGCGGCCTGGGCGCCGCTCTCGTCCTCGAAGTCGATATCGAAGCCGGAGGCGAAGTTGTCGCGCCCGATGATCTCGGCGGCCGGCTTCTGCGGCTGCACCGCGCGGACCACGCGGAAATAGTGCTCGGCGTGCTGCAGGTAGTTCTCCGCCAGCACCCGGTCGCCGCCCGAGGTCGCGTCGCGAGCCAGCTGCTGGTAGCGCTCGAAGACGTGCTGCGCGGCGCCGCGGACCTTGATGCCCTCCGGCCCGTTGGACTCGAACGCGCGGTTGGCGTTCTGCTGCGGCTTGCCGCCGCCGCCCCTGTTGCGCCCGCGCTGACGCTTCATACCCTTGAAATCTCTCATGTTC
>DASPLZ010000444.1:0-2064 GCA_035627295.1 Phenylobacterium sp.
GCGCGGTCCCGACATCCTGGTCTGGGGCGCGGTGATCCTGCTGCTGCTGTTCGCCTTCAAGCCGGTGGAGATGGGCAACGCCACGCGCCTCTTCACCAACTCCGAGAACATGCGGATCTACGGCCGCGACCTGCTGCGGCCCGACTTCACCGAGTTCTGGCTCTACGCCTCGAAGATGTGGCTGACCGTCCAGATCGCGCTCTGGGGCACCTTCCTGGCGGTGTTCCTGGCGATCCCGTTCGGCCTGGCCTGCTCGCGCAACATCTCGCCGCTCTGGCTGCAGCAGCCGATGCGCCTGGTCATGAACCTGCTGCGCTCGATCCCGGACCTGGTGATCGGCACCCTCTTCATCGTCGCGGTGGGCCTTGGCCCCTTCGCCGGCGTCATGGCCCTGGCGCTGAACACGGCCGGCGTGCTCGCCAAGCTCTTCTCCGAGGCCGTCGAGGCTATCGACAAGGGGCCGGTCGAGGGCGTGCGCGCCACGGGCGCCGCGCCCCTGCAGGAGATCGTCTGGGGGGTGATCCCGCAGGTGGCTCCCTTGTGGACCTCCTACGCCCTCTACCGGTTCGAATCGAACTCGCGCTCGGCCACGGTGCTCGGCCTGATCGGCGCCGGCGGCATCGGCCAGCTCCTGTTCGATGCGCTGAACGGCTTCAACTACGCCCAGGTCTCGGCCATCGCGATCGTCATCGTCGTGGCGGTGACCCTGATCGACCTCCTCAGCCAGGCGATGCGCAACAGGCTGGTCTAGCCTCCCTCCCCCTTGTGGGGAGGGTGGACCGCGAAGCGGGACGGGTGGGGGTCCTGCTGCCCCTTAGCGACGCGGCGAGGCCGAAAGGCCCCACCCGACCGGCGCGTTCCGCGCCGCCCACCCTCCCCACAAGGGGGAGGGAGAACTAGGCCGCGTGGTCCTTCAGCACCCCCAGCGGCACGATCGCCAGGGTTTCCTCGTGGGTCGCCTCCAGCACCACCTGCGGGGCCATGCCGGCGTCGAGCGCCTCCTTCCAGCGCGGGGCGCAGAGGCACCAGCGGTCGCCGGGCTTGAGGCCGGCGAACCCGTAGAGCTGGTTGGGGGTCGACAGGTCGTTGCCGACCGACTTGGAGAAAGCCAGGAACTCGGCCGTCATCACCGCGCAGACCGTGTGCATGCCCACGTCCTCGGCGTGGGTCTCGCAGCAGCCGTTGCGGAAGAAGCCGGTCACCGGATCCTCCGAGCAGGACCGGAGCTCACCGCCGAGCACGTTGCGCGCCTCTTTGTCGTAGCGGATGGTCATGCGGCCACCCTATTCTGCGCCGAGCCTTCCGCCCAGCCGCCGAGGAAGAAGGGGGATCTCCAGCTTGCCGACCATCCGGCCCCGCCGCAGCGTGCTCTACATGCCGGCCTCCAACGCCCGGGCGATCGAGAAGGCGCGCGCCCTGCCCTGCGACGCGGTGATCCTCGACCTGGAGGACGCCGTCGCCCCCGACGCCAAGAACGCCGCCCGCGCCCAGGCCGCAGCCGCGATCCGCGAGGGCGGCTTCGGCCGGCGGGAGGTGATCCTGCGCGTCAACGGCCAGGCGACCCCCTGGGGCGAGGCCGATCTCGCCGCCGCCGCCGAGGCCGGGCCGGACGCGGTGCTGGTTCCCAAGGTCAACGATGCGGCCGAGCTTCAGGCCTACGACCGCGCCCTCGCCGGGGCGCCCGAGCGGACGCGCCTCTGGGCCATGATCGAGACCGGCAAGGCGATCCTCAATCTGAAGGAGATCGGCGAGGCGGCGCGGCGCACGCGGCTGGCCGCCCTCTGCGTCGGCGGCCAGGACCTCGGCAAGGAGATGCGCGCGCGCCACACGCCCGACCGCGCGCCGCTGCACGCGGCCCTGGCGCTCACCGTCACCGCCGCGCGGGCCTACGGCCTCGTCGCGCTCGACAGCGTCTACACCGAGATCGGAAACGCCCACGGCCTGGCCGCCGAATGCCGCCAGGGGCTGGAGTTCGGCTTCGACGGCAAGACCCTGATCCATCCCAGCCAGATCGAGGCCGCCAACGCCGCCTTCTCGCCGACGCCCGAGGAAATCGCCTGGGCG
>DASPLZ010000445.1:0-3645 GCA_035627295.1 Phenylobacterium sp.
AGGGGACCAACGACCTGATCCGCCAGGGGGCGCAGATGTGCGAGAGCGCCGAGGACGTGCTGCGCGCCCTCTCCGGCCTGCCGGACGTGCGCGAGAAGGAGCGCGACCTCTTCGACGATGCGCCGCTCGAGTCCGCGGCCACAGACCTGGAGGCCCTGCGCGAGCGGCTCGCCGGCCTCCTCTCGCCGACGCCGGTGTCGAGGGACGAGCTGATCCGGGCCACGGGCGCGCCGCCGTCGGCGGTCCTGGCGGCGCTGGTGGAGCTGGCGCTGGCGGGTCGCGCGGAGCTGCTGGCCGGCGGACTGGTGGCGCGGGGCTAGTCGCGGCTGGGTGCGGGATCGGCCAGGCGGGCGGCGTCCAGCGCGATCATCCGAAGGCTGGTCGAGAGCGGCCGAAACCCGTGCGTGGAGGCGAGATCGGCAAGCTCGCTGAGCATGTCCTCGATATAGGCGGCGATGTCGGCCGGGGTGGGCGGTTCGGACGGCTCGGGCATCGGCAGACTCGATGAAATACAACCATCGTTCTAGTTACTGTCGCGCTGGTTGTAAACCATGCTCGCGCGATCAGCCCCGTTGACAGGGACCGGGGGCCGCCCCCACCTTCCGCGCCCTTGCAACGTCCCGAGAATTCGATCCCGCCCGCATGAACGTCGTCGTCGTCGAGAGCCCGGCCAAGGCCAAGACCATCAACAAATACCTGGGCTCGGACTACAAGGTTCTGGCGTCGTACGGCCATGTGCGGGACCTGCCGGCCAAGGATGGTTCGGTGAAGCCCGACGACGACTTCGCGATGAGCTGGGAGGTCGACGGCAAGGCCAGCAAGCGCCTCTCCGACATCGCCGACGCCATGAAGGGCTCGGACCGCCTGATCCTCGCCACCGACCCCGACCGCGAGGGCGAGGCGATCAGCTGGCACGTGCTGGAAGTGCTGCAGAAGAAGCGCGCGCTGAAGGACGCCAAGGTCGAGCGGGTCACCTTCAACGCCATCACCAAGTCGGCGGTGGCCGAAGCCATGGCCAACCCGCGCGCCATCGACATGGAGTTGGTCGAGGCCTACCTCGCCCGCCGGGCGCTGGACTACCTCGTCGGCTTCACCCTCTCGCCGGTGCTGTGGCGCAAGCTGCCGGGCTCGCGCTCGGCGGGACGGGTCCAGTCGGTGGCGCTCAGGCTCGTGGTCGACCGCGAGCTGGAGATCGAGCGCTTCAAGACCCAGGAATACTGGACTGTAGAAGCTGAGGTTTCCGCCGGTTCGGACCCGTTCCGCGCGCGGCTGGTGAAGCACCAGGGCAAGCGCCTGGCCAAATTCGACCTGGGCGACGAAGCCGCCGCCTCCGGCGCCAAGTCCGCCGTGCAGGCCGCGACGTTCAAGGTCTCGTCGGTGGAGAAGAAGCCGGCCCGCCGCACCCCGGCGCCGCCGTTCACCACCTCGACCCTGCAGCAGGAAGCCGCCCGCAAGCTCGGCTTCTCGGCCCAGCGCACCATGCAGGCGGCGCAGAAGCTCTACGAGGGCGTCGATATCGGCGGCGAGACGGTCGGCCTGATCACCTACATGCGGACCGACGGCGTGCAGGCCGCGCCCGAGGCGCTGGACGAGGCGCGGCAGGTGATCGGCGGGCTCTACGGACGTGAATATGTCCCTGAAAGCCCCCGGATCTACAGGACAAAGGCCAAGAACGCCCAGGAGGCGCACGAGGCCATCCGGCCGACATCCCTGGCGCGAAACCCCGGCTCCCTGCGGCTCGAAGCCGACCTCGGTCGGCTCTACGAGCTGATATGGAAGCGGATGATCGCCTCGCAGATGGAGGCCGCGCGCATCGAGCGCACCACCGTCGAGCTGGAGAGCGCCGACGGCCAGACCGGCCTTCGCGCCTCAGGCCAGGTGGTGCTCTTCCCCGGCTACCTCGCCGTCTACGAGGAAGGCCGCGACGACCCGGAAACCGCCAAGGGCGCGGCGAACGACGGCGAGGAGGAAGACGCCTCCGGCCGCCTGCCGATCATCCAGGAAGGCGCCGCCGCGCGCGTGATCTCGGCCCAGGCAGACCAGCACTTCACCGAGCCCCCGCCGCGCTATTCGGAAGCCAGCCTCGTGAAGAAGATGGAGGAACTCGGCATCGGCCGCCCCTCCACCTACGCCTCGATCCTCACCGTGCTGCGCGACCGGGCCTATGTGCGGATGGAGAAGAACCGCTTCATCCCGGAGGACAAGGGCCGCCTGGTCACCGCCTTCCTGGAGGCCTTCTTCGAACGCTACGTGGAATACGACTTCACCGCCGCCCTGGAGGAGAAGCTCGACCAGGTCTCGGCCGGCGACCTCGACTGGAAGGTGCTGCTGCGCGAGTTCTGGAACCCCTTCCAGGAGGTGGTGGGCCAGGTGAGCGGCCTGCGCACCACCGAGATCCTCGACAACCTGAACGAACGGCTCGGCCCGCTGATCTTCCCCGACAAGGGCGACGGGAGCGATCCGCGCGCCTGCCCGACCTGCGGCTCAGGGCGCCTCTCGCTGAAGACCGGCCGCTATGGCGCCTTCATCGGCTGCTCGAACTATCCGGAGTGCCGTTACACCCGCCCTATCGCCCAGAACGACAATGAGTCCGAGGAGCAGGCCGGCGACCGCGAACTGGGCGTCGACCCGCAGACGGGCCTCACCGTCTATCTGAAGGCCGGCCGCTTCGGCCCCTACGTGCAGCTCGGCGAGGGCGACAAGCCCAAGCGGGCCAGCCTGCCCAAGGCCTGGCCGGCGGCGGCGATGGACCTGGAGAAGGCGCTGCGCCTGCTGCGCCTGCCGCGCGACGTGGGCGTGCATCCGGAAGACGGCGGCATGATCCAGGCCGGCATCGGCCGCTACGGGCCGTTCGTGCAGCACGGCTCGACCTACGCCAACCTCGAGAACGCCGACGAGGTGTTCGAGGTCGGGCTGAACCGGGCGGTCGCCCTGCTGGCCGAGAAGCGCTCGGGCGGCGGGCGGCGCGGGGCTGCGTCCGCGCTGAAGGACCTCGGCGCCCACCCGGCCGACGGTCAGCCGATCCGCATCCTCTCCGGCCGCTTCGGGCCCTACGTGAAGCACGGCTCGACCAACGCCAATATCCCGAAAGGCACGGATCCGCAGGATGTCACCCTGGAACAGGCGGTGGCGCTGATCGCCGAGCGCGAGGCCAAGGGCGGCGGCAAGAAGACCAAGAAGGCGCCCGCCAAGAAGGCCGCGGCCAAGGGCAAGGCCAAGAAGCCGGCAGGCAAGAAGACCGCCGCCTGATCGTCGCGCCCGCCCTCGCGGGACGGCCAAACTTGAGAAGCGCTCTCAACTTCGGGCGAAGCACGGCCTGCCGCCCTAGATGAGCGGAGCTTCGCCGGTTCTCGCGCGTTGCCTCGTCCACTTACCCGAAGTTCTGGAGCGCCCCGCCATGTTCATCCTGCCCGACCTGCCCTACGGCTACGATGCGCTGGAGCCGTCCGTCTCGCAGACGACCATGCGCACCCATCACGACAAGCACCACAAGACCTACGTCGACAACACCAACAAGATGCTCGAAGAGGCCGGGTCCAGCCCCGCCAGCCTGGAGGCGGTGATCCGCTCGGCGGATGGCGACGCGGGCAAGAAGAAGCTCTTCAACAACGCCGCCCAGGCCTGGAACCACGCCTTCTTCTGGCA
>DASPLZ010000446.1:0-3728 GCA_035627295.1 Phenylobacterium sp.
CCCGGACGGCAACGTCAACGAGCGGTTCAAGACGCCGGAGCAGGGCGCGGCGACCTCGGTCTGGGCGGCGGTCGGGCCGGAGCTGGAGGGGATTGGCGGCCTCTACCTGGAGGACTGCGCCGAGGCCGCCCCGTTCGATCCCGACGACCCGACGCACGGGGTCATGCCCTACGCCCTCGACCATGACGCCGCCGACCGGCTGTGGGCGTTGTCGGGCCGCACCACCGGCGCGTGACAGCGCCGCTATTGCAGCGCGCGCCGGGCAGGCCCTAACTGCCGGGGTTCAGCACTTCGGGAGCGCGCGCATGTCACTCCAGGGCAAGACCCTCTTCGTCACCGGCGCCAGCCGCGGCATCGGCCTCGCGATCGCGCTGCGCGCCGCCAGGGACGGCGCCAACGTCGCCATCGCGGCCAAGACCGCCGAGCCGCACCCGAAGCTGCCGGGCACCATCTATACGGCAGCCGAGGAGATCGAGGCGGCCGGCGGCAAGGCCCTGCCGCTGATCGTCGACGTGCGCGACGAGGGCAGCGTCCATGCGGCGGTGGAGCAGACGGTCTCGCGGTTCGGCGGCATCGACATCTGCGTGAACAACGCCTCGGCGATCCAGCTCACCGGCACGCTGCAGACTGACATGAAGCGCTACGACCTGATGCACCAGATCAACGCGCGCGGGACCTATCTCACCTCCAAGGCCTGCATCCCGCACCTGAAGAACGCCGCCAACCCCCATGTGCTGAACCTGTCGCCGCCGCTGGACATGAGCCCGCGATGGTTCGGCCCGCACGTCGCCTACACCATGGCCAAGTTCGGCATGAGCATGTGCGTGCTGGGCATGGCCGAGGAGTTCCGCGAGGACGGCATCGCCTTCAACGCGCTGTGGCCCCGCACCGGCATCGCCACCGCCGCCATCCAGTTCGCCCTGGCCGGCGAGGAGGGCATGAAGCGCTGCCGCACGCCCGAGATCATGGCCGACGCCGCCTACGCGATCTTCAACAAGCCGGCGCGCGAGTTCACCGGCAATTTCCTGATCGACGACAGCTTCCTCTACGCCGAGGGCGAGCGGGACTTCGACAAGTACAGGGTGGACGCCAGCCAGCCGCTGATGCCGGACTTCTTCGTGCCGGCCGACAGCCAGCCGCCGCCGGGCGTCAAGATCGGCTAGGGGACAGGGGAGGAACGGGCATGCAGGCCGAAGTCGCTTCCACGTATCGGACCATCACGGTCGAGCCCGAGCCCACAGGCTTCGGCGCGGCCATCACCGGGCTCGACATCTCCAGGCCGCTCGAGCCGCAGACCCTCGCCGAGGTGAAGGACGCCTTTGCGCGGCACGCGGTGGTGAATTTCCCCGACCAGCCGCTGACGCTGGAGGAACTGGAGGCCTTCACCCTGCAGATCGGGCCGTTCGGCGTGGATCCCTACGTCAAGCCGATGGAGGGCCACCCCAACGTCCTGGAGCTGCGCCGCGAGCCGGACGAGAAGGCGACCAACTTCGGGGCCGGCTGGCATTCAGACTGGAGCTTCCAGCCCGAGCCGCCGGCCGCCACCCTGCTGCACGGCAAGGTGATCCCGCCGGTCGGCGGCGACACGCTCTACGCCGACTGCCGCCGGGCCTATGAGGCGCTGTCGGACGGCTTCAAGGCGATGCTGGCGCCGCTGCGCGCGGTGCATTCGGCCAGCCGGCCCTACGGCGAGAACGGGGTCTTCGCGCGCGAGACCGAGAAGCGGACAATGCAGATCATCTCCAGCCCCGAGGCCGACAAGACCCACACCCATCCGCTGGTCCGCACCCATCCGGTCACCGGCCGCAAGGCGCTGTTCGTCAGCCCGACCTACACGCTGGGAATAGAGGGCCTGGCGCCGGCCGAGAGCGACGCCATCCTCGGCTTCCTCTTCAAGCACATGGTCCAGCCCGAGTTCGTCTATCGCCACAGGTGGCGGCCGGACATGCTGAACATGTGGGACAACCGCTGCACGGTGCACCTGGCCGAGGGCGGCTACGACGGGCACCTGCGGCTGATGCACCGCACGACCGTCGCGGGCGACACGCCTTATTGACGAAATCCTCCCCCGCGCGCGGGGGAGGGGGACCGCGAAGCGGTGGAGGGGGCGTGACTTGGCAGGAGCATCTGCAGGTTTTCGCCGGCGCGTCCTTGCTGAGTCTCAGTGCAGAACCTCGCCCCCTCCACCGCTTCGCGGTCCCCCTCCCCCATTCCGCTAAAGCTCCATGGGGGAGGATTTAGGCGGTTCTACTCCGCCGCGTAGACCTTCCCAAGTTCGGTCTGGCGCAGCGGCAGGCTGAAGCTCACCGTGGTGCCGGCGCCGGGCGTGCTCTCCATTTCCAGCCGGCCGCCGTGCAGCTCGACCAGCGACTTGGTGAGCGCCAGGCCCAGCCCCGTGCCCTGCTGGGTCTTGGAGTGCTGGCTCTCGACCTGCTCGAAGGGCCGGGCGAGGCGGGCGAGGTCGGCCGGGGCGATGCCGATGCCGGTATCGATCACCGCCAGCCGCACCGCTTCGCCCAGGGGATCGTTGCGCAGGGCCGCCGTCAGGGTCACCGTCCCGCCGCGGGGCGTGAACTTCAGGGCGTTGGAAAGCAGGTTCAGAAGCACCTGTTTGACCGCGCGGTAGTCGGCCTCGACGTCCGGCAGCTGAGGGAAGTCGAGCTCCAGCTTCAGCCCCTGGGCCTCGGCGCGGTGGCGAACCAGCCGCAGCGCGTCATGCGCCAGGTCCTCCAGCGAGAGCGGCTCGAAGCGCAAGGTCATCTTGCCGGCCTCGATCTTCGACATGTCGAGGATGTCGTTGATCAGGGTGAGGAGGTGCTGGCCTGAGTCGAGAATGTCCTTGGCGTAGTCGCGATATCGCGCATCGCCCAGCGGCCCGAACATCTCGCCCACCATGATCTCGGAAAAGCCGTTGATGGCGTTCAGCGGCGTGCGCAGCTCGTGGCTCATATTGGCCAGGAACTCGCTCTTGGCCTTGTTGGCGCCCTCGGCGCGGACCTTCTCGGCTTCGTACTTGCGGGCCAGCTCCTCCAGCTGCGCCTGGCTCTTCTCCAGCTTGTCGACCGCCGCCTGCAGCTGCTCCTCGTTGCGCCGGCGGTTCTCCTCCTGCTGCTTGACGGCGGTGATGTCGGCGGCGGTCATCACTAGGCCGCCCTCGGCCGTGCGCCGTTCGGAGATTTGCAGCCAGCGGCCGTCGGAAAGCTCCACCTCGCGCACGCCCTTGCGCCCGTCGGGCGCGGCCTCCTCGTGCTTGATGGCGAGGGCTGCGAAGCGGTTGACGGTGTCGCGGCTGACGCCCGGCTTCAGCACCTTCGGCTCGATCTCGAAGAAGGTGCGGAAGTTGCGGTTGCACATCAAAAGACGCTCCCCGCGGTCCCAGAGCACGAAAGCCTCCGAGGCGCTCTCGATGGCGTCGTTCAGGCGGTTCTCGGCGGCCTGGGCGCGGGCCTGGGCTATGCGCTCCTCGGTGACGTCCAGGGCGACGCCGATGATGCGGGCGAAGCCGCCGCCGGACGCCTCGCCGATCGCCTGGCCGCGGGCGTCGATCCAGGTCGAGCGGCCGCCCTGGGGGTGCGGCACGCGGAAGGAGACGTCGAAGGCGCCGTAGGAGGCCGCGCTGGCCAGCGCCTGGCGCACGCGGTCGCGGTGCTCGGGCGAGACCCGGTTCAGCACGTCCTGGCCCTCCACCTCGCCGGCGCCGCCCCAGCCGAAGATCACGCCGGTCACGT
>DASPLZ010000447.1:0-3481 GCA_035627295.1 Phenylobacterium sp.
CTCTCGGGCACGCGGGTGTCGCGCGACTACGTGGAGTTCCCCTCGCAGATCAACGAGTATTTCCTGTCGACGCCGGAGGTGCTGAACCGCTTCGCCCTGCACCACGAGACGGGCCAGCCGATCCCCGCCGAGCTGGTGGCCAAGATCAAGCGGGCCGACACCTTCAACCAGGGCTTCGACACCACCGAGACGCAAGGAAGCGCCCTGATCGACATGCTGCTGCACCTGGCCGGCGGCGCCGACATCGACCCCGACGCCTTCGAGCGCGAGGAGCTGGCCAGGCTGAAGATGCCGAAGGAGATCGTCATGCGGCACAGGACGCCGCACTTCTACCACGCCTTCGGCTCGGACAATTACTCGGCCGGCTACTACAGCTACCTCTGGGCCGACGTGCTGACCGCCGACGCGGCGGAGGCCTTCAGCGAGGCGCCGGGCGGCTTCTACGACAAACCGACCGCCAGGCGGCTGCGCGAGACCATCATGTCCAAGGGCAACACCGTCGACCCGGCCGAACAGTTCCGCGCCTTCCGCGGCCGCGACCCGGACACGGCGGCGCTGATGCGGGATCGCGGGTTTCCGGTGACGGCCTAGGCGCTGATCCGGGGGCCTGTCGCCAGATGTCTCTCATCCGCACGAGCGCGATGGCGGCTTGGGTCATGTCCTTTTGGATCGCGGCCCTGCCCGTCAACGCGGCCGAACGCACGTGCCTGCCTTACCAGGCTGGCGACGGCGGCAACCCGGTCATCGCGCTCTCCGTCAACGGGCGCCCTTCCGTCTGGCTGGTGCTGGACACGGCGGCCAGCGGCACCACCCTGGACAAGGCCGCCATATCGGAGATGGGGCTAGGGCTGATCGCGCCGGCCGATACCGGTGAAGGCATGGGCGGCTCCATGGCCGTCCGGCTGTTCGAGGCCGAAGAGGTCAAGGCCGGCCCGGTGGTCCACAGGAACTTCACGATCGTCGAGGTTCCTGCTCCTGCATTCGATAGCCACCCAGTGGTCGGCATCGCCGGCGTGGATCTGTTCGGGCCGGCGCTGACGGTCTGGGACGGAAGCGGCTGCGTGCACATCCTGCCCGGTGGAGGACGGCCGGACGGTCCGGGTTGGCGGCGGCTAGATGCGCGATGGCTCCAGGCATGGAAGGTGCTGCTTCCAATCTCTATCGATGGCGTCGCGGGCTGGGGACTCCTGGACACCGGCGCGCAGTCCACCGTTCTCAACACCACCTTCGCCAAGCGCCTGGGGCTGACGGACAAACCCGATCAGCTGAAGCCTCGGGGAAGCATCGCCGGATTGGACGGTCGTGAGCTGCCCCTCTCGTCCGCCGACGTCGCCGACCTGCATATCGGCCCTTGGCGATGGGCCCGGCAGAACGTCGGCGTGGCCGACCTCCCCGTCTTCCAGCGTTTGGGGTCCGCCGATGAGTTTCTGGCTGTCATCGGCGCGGACTTGCTCGCGGACAAGGCCTTTGCATTGGACTACGCCTCGAAGGTCCTCTGGGCCAGGCCGCAGGCGACCCGGCCCTGATGTAGCGCCGCGGGTGCGGAACGCCCGCCTCGGGGCCGCCTGAAATCGCTTGACACTGACCAATGGTCAGTAACTAATGACCTCCAGTCATTAGGATCGGCGCCATGACCGCCCCCCGTCGCCGCCTTCAGCCGGAGGCGCGCAAACGCGAGATCGTCGAGGCCGCCGAGCGGTTGCTGCAGGCGCAGGGCGGGCGGGTGCGGGTGGAGGATGTGGTGCGCGAGGCCGGCGTCGCGAAGGGCACCTTCTTTCTCTACTTCCCGACCTGGGAGGATCTCCTGGAGACCCTGCGCGAGCGGCTGGTCGCCGAGTTCGACGCCACCTACCCCCTGCCGACCGAGCTGGAAGGGCCGATCGACTGGTTCGACGTGATCGACTGGCAGGCCGGCGCCTTCATCGACTTCGCCGCCGCGCGCCAGGGGATCGGCCGGGCGCTGTTCCATTCCGAGTTCGCCGCGCAGCGGCCGATGGGCGGCAACGGCGTCGTGCGGCTCGCGGCCGTCATCCGCGCCGGACAGGAGGCCGAGGCCTTCGGGCCGGTCGATCCCGAGCCCACCGCGCGCCTGCTCTTCGCCGCCATCGACGAGGCCGCCCGCGCGGTCGCCGCCGGCGACGACCGAGACGCGACGCTCAAGGCGCTGCGGAGCCTGCTCCGCCGCGCCCTGGCCAAGGACAAACCCCAGGGAGGACCCCCATGAGTGAGACCCCCGTGAACGTGCGTTACATGGTCGCCGACGTGCAGGCGGCCGCCGACTGGTACGTCGACCACTTCGGCTTCTCGCGACTGCCCAACGCTTCGCCGGCCTTCGCGGCGGTGGAGCGCGGCGCGCTGAGGCTGCTGCTCAGCGGCAAGGCCAGCTCCGCGGGCCGGGCCATGCCCGACGGCCGCCAGCCCGAGCCCGGCGGCTGGAACCGCTTCCAGGTCATCGTCGAGGACATCGACGCCGAGTACGCGCGGCTGAGCGCCGAGGGCGTCAGCTTCCGCAACCAGGTGATCAAGGGGCCGGGCGGATCGCAGGTGCTGGCCGAGGACCCTTCCGGAAACCTCGTGGAGCTGTTTCAACCGGCGGCATGGTTCTAGCCGACGCAGCGGAGACGGAACGGCCGCCGCGGCTTTCGCTGGCGGCCCTCTTCCTGAAGTTCCTGCGGTTCGGCGCCCTGGCCTTCGGCGGGCCGATCGCCCAGATCGCCATGATCCGCCGCGAGCTGGTCGAGGAGGAGCGCTGGATCTCCGGCGCCCGCTTCAACCGGCTGCTGGCGGTGATGCAGGCCCTGCCTGGCCCGGAGGCGCACGAGCTCTGCGTCCACATGGGGATGCTGGCGCGGGGTCGGCTCGGCGGGATGCTGGCGGGGCTGGGCTTCATGCTGCCGGGCTTTCTCCTGATGCTGGTGGCCGCCTGGGCCTACGCGGCGCTGGTCGCCGGCCGCGCGGCCTGGAGCGGCGCCATGCTCGGCCTGCAGATCGTGGTGGTGGCGCTGATCGCCCGCGCGGCGCAGCGGATCGGCGGCCATGTGCTGGAGGACCTCAGGCTCTGGCTGGCGGCCGGGCTCGGCTTCGCCTGCACCCTGGCGGGCGCGCCCTTCTGGATCCCGCTGATCGCCGGCGGGGCGATTTGCCTGCTGGAGAGGCGGCCGCTGGCGGCGACGGGCGTCGGCCTGGCGGCGGCGCTGGCCTTGGTGCTGCGGTCGGACCCCGCCGAGCTCGCGCCGCTCGCCCAGGCCGCCGGCCAGCAGGCCAGCGTCGCGGCGCTGTTCCTCGCCGGCCTCAAGGGCGGCTTGCTGACCTTCGGCGGCGCCTACACGGCCATCCCCTACCTGCGCGCCGACACGGTGGGGCGCGGCTGGCTCGCCGACGGCGCCTTCCTCGACGGCGTGGCCCTGGCCAGCGTGCTGCCGGCGCCGCTGATCATCTTCGGGACCTTCGCGGGCTACGTCGCCGGCGGCCTTGCGGGCGC
>DASPLZ010000448.1:0-3559 GCA_035627295.1 Phenylobacterium sp.
GCGTTGATCCGCCGGATCAGGTCCTTGGGCAGGCCCTTCTCGGCCTCGAACCGGTTGAACGCCTCGAACGGCGAGGAGGTGAACACCCCGCCGAAATCCCAGATCACCGCCTCGACCGCCATGAACTCCACCGCCCGTTCTGAAATGCGCGCGGACGCTAGAGACGCGGCGGCGGACGTGCAAGCTAGGCGCATGGCCTCCTTTCGAAGCCCCTTCGCCGCCCGGCTGGCCGCGGCGGTGCTCTGCGGCCTCCTGGTGCTCTATCTGTCGCTGGCCCCCGCCGCCGTCCTGCCGAAGATCGACCTCTGGGACAAGGCCGAGCACGCCATCGCCTACACCGCCCTGACGCTCGCCTGGCTGCTGGCCTTCCCGCGGCGGCCGGTGGAGATCGCCGGCGGCGTCCTCGCCCTCGGGATCGGGGTCGAGCTGGCCCAGGCGACGATGCACTTCGGGCGCATCGGGCACATCTATGACGTGGTCGCCAACGCCGTGGGCGTGGTGGCGGCCCTGGCCCTTGCGCGGCTGACGCGCCTTTCCCGGACGCGATGAGCCCGCGTCACGCGCCCTGGGCCGAAGCCCCGCCGGACTTCGCCATCGGCCTTGGCCCCATCGCCGAGGCCGACTGGCTGGAAGGCGGCGAGGCCGATCCGGCGGCGCGCAAGGATGGGCTGCTGGCCGCCCACCGGGAGCTGGTTTGGGCCGAGACCCAAGGCTCGCGCGACGCCCAGGCCGAGGTGCTGGCCTTGGTCGAGGCCGCGACCGGGCGCGCCGCCGATCGCCCCGACCTGCCGCCGCTCTACGCCGCCTCGCGCCTCGTCGCCGACGACCTGGTGCTGATGCAGAAGTCCGACGCCTGGCGGGTCGCCGCGCTCAGCCTTTCGGCGCCGACCTTCTTCTCCGCCGAACAGGTGATCGGCCATTCCCTGGCCGAGCTGCACGGCCCGGTGCCGACCTTCGCCGAGCGGTTCGGCAAGCGCGTCGAGCGCATCTTCGATGGCCTGCGGCCCGGCCTTGTCCTGCAGCGGCGCAACTGGACCCTGGTCAACACCGGCGAGCTCTTCACCCCGCGCTCGGCGCCCATCCGCGCCCGCATCGGCGAGATCGCCCCCACCGAAGCAGGCGAGGCGCTCTTCCTGCGCGTCGAGCGCCAGACGCTCCGGCGGCTGCCGCAGACCGGCGGCGTGGTCTTCACCATCCGCGTCTGGCGCGACCCGCTGGCCAGCCTCGCCGGCGACCCGGCCCGCCTCGCCGCCTTCGCCGAGGCCTGGCGCGGAGCGACGCCGGCGTTCCGCGCCTACAAGGGCCTCGCCCCCTACGACGCCCTGGTGGAGGGCTTTCTTCGCGCGGCGGGCGAATAGGCGCGCATCGCCGCCCCGTTAGTGTTTTGTTAAGGTTTGAAGGTCCGCCCGCGGAGATCAAACCATGCGTCCGTCTCTCGTCGCCGTGCTCGTGCTCAGCCTCGTCGGTCTCTCCGGCGCGGCCATGAGCGACGGCATGCCCGCCGCCAAGAAGCACCACTACGCCAAGGTCAAGAAGGCCAAGGTGGTGAAGAAGCACCACAGGCATGGCCCCGACTGCCCGCCCGAGCACGACGACAGCTGGGCGATCGCCGAACAGCTGAACCACGAGGAGTGGCTGCGCCACCGCCAGGACGACCTCTCCCGCCGCGGCGGCGGCCATGAGGACGACCACTTCAGCCGCTACGACGACCGCTACGCGCGCGACTACGCCGCCCGTGACGAGGACTACGAGGCCTGGGACCGCGCGGACAGCGACGCCGATCTCCTGGCTGAAGCCGGCGCCGAAGGCTTCCAGCGCGACTACGGCTACGAGGGCCGCGCCCGCCGCTACGTCGATAAGAAGGTCTACAAGCGCTACAGCTCCTCCGGCCACGGCTACGGCTGGGACGGCGACCATCGCGGCTGGAGCTCCCACGGCCAGAGCTGGGGCAAGAGCCACGGCAAGGCCGAGAAGCGGGTCTACAGGTCGCACGGCGGCTACGCCTGGGGCGACGACGACCGCTTCGGCGGCCATGCCGAGAAGCGCGTCTACAGGTCCTACGGCCACGACCGCTACGCCGGCGGCTACGCGGACCAAGGCGACTACGACCGCTATGCGGACGACGAGGTCTACGCCGGCGGCTCGCGCCATTTCGACGAGCGCACCGGCCGCTACGACTACCCCAGCCATGAGCGCAAGGTGATCGTCAAGAAGCGCTACGCCGGCGGCCACAAGGCCAGCCGCTACGGCTACGCCGACGACCGCCTCTACGACCACAGCGACTATGCCGCGGGCTACGCCGGCGGCGGCTACGGCCACGGCGGCCACGCCTCGAGCTACAGCTCTTCGGGCTACGGCTATGGCGACGGCTACGCCGAAGAGGGCGGCTACGGCTACGGCGGCTACCGCTTCCACTACGACGCCGGCTACGCCGGCCGCGACGAGCTCGGCTACCTGACCTGGCCGGGCAAGGCGGGCTAGCTAGATTCCTTCTCCCCTTGCGGGAGAAGGTGGCCCGAAGGGCCGGATGAGGGGTCGAAGATGATCGACGTCTCGAAAGCGGATAGGCCGGGCGCGGATGGCGAGGTCTGAGAGACCCCTCATCCGTCGCCTGCGGCGACACCTTCTCCCACAAGAGGACAAGGCTCAGGCCCGCTGGCTCCAGCGCTCCACGTCGTCCTCGCGGCCGATGAGGGCCAGGCCCGAGGCGATGGATTCCAGCTCGGCGCCGGTCTCGATGCGCTCGGCGGCGAACCTTCGGTGGAAGATCGCCCGCACCGCCGGGACCAGCGAGGAGCCGCCGGTGAGAAAGACGCGGTCCACCGTCTCCGGCGCGATGGCGGCGTCCGCCAGCGCCTGGTCGACCGCCGCCTCGATCCGCGCCAGCTCCGGCGCGATCCAGCCCTCGAACTCGGCGCGGACCACCGGCCGGGCGATCTCGAAATTGTCGGTCTCGAAGCGGAACTGCGCCTCCTCCGCGCCGGACAGCGCCTCCTTCAGCCGCGAGACCGAGCGGTAGAGCCGGTAGCCGTGGTTGTCGTCCAGCACCTCGACCAGCCGGCCGATCTTCTCCGCGTCGAGGGCGGTGCGGACCAGCCCGCGGATCTCACGCATGTCGCGCGCGGCCCGCAGCATCGCCAGCTGCTCCCACCGCGCGAAGGCCGTGAAGTAGCGATTGGGGATCGGCAGCACCGCGCCCATCCCCTTGTAGCTGGTCCCCTTGCCGAGCTCCGGCGAGACCAGGTGGTCGATGATCCGGTAGTCGAAGGCGTCGCCCGCCACCCCGACGCCGGCGCGGCCGAGGGGCGTGGCCGAGAGCCGCCCGCCGGCGCGGGAGAAGCGCACGATGGAGAAGTCGCTGGTGCCGCCGCCGAAGTCGCCGACCAGCACGACAGCGTCCTCGGTCAGCCGCCGGGCGAAGAAGAAGGCCGCGCCGACCGGCTCGTAGGCGTAGCGGATGTCGGTGAAGCCTAGGCGCCGGAAGGCCGTCTCGTAGCGGGAGATGGCCAGGGCCTCGTCCGGCGCTGCGCCCGCGAAGGTGACCGGCCGGCCGACGATG
>DASPLZ010000449.1:0-2465 GCA_035627295.1 Phenylobacterium sp.
CGGCCTCCGGGAAAAGGTTCCAGTATATGAAGGCGTTCGGCGCCGGCTGGGCCATGGCCCCCAAGCCCACGCCCGCCAGCAGCACCGCGCCCGCCAGAACACCCTTCATCGCCGCCTCCACAACCCTTTGCCTATGCTTAGCAAAATCGGCGGCGGATTTCACTCCGCCGCGGCTTCGGCGACAGTCTGGGCTTGCGGCGCGGCCGCGCCCTCCGCCCCGTGGAAGGCGTAGGTGAAGCCCGTCCCGTCGACGCCCACGTCGATGGCGCTGATCGCCTCGCCCGCCATCTGGTGCTCCAGGAGCTTGATGGAGAGCTCCGGCAGCATGGTGTTGGTCAGGATGGCGTCGATCATCCGTCCGCCGGAGGCCACCTCGTTGCAGCGCGAGACGATCAGGTCGACCACGTCCTGGCCGTAGGAGAAGGCGATGCCGTGGTTGTCGGCGATGCGGCGCTTGATGCGGTCCATCTGCAGCCGCACGATCCCCTGCAGCATCTGCGGCGACAGCGGATAGTAGGGCAGCACGATCAGGCGGCCGAGCAGGGCCGGCGGGAAGACCTTGAGCAGGTCCGGCCGCAGCATCTGGGCGAGCGCCTCCGGCTCCGGCGCGGTCTCCGGGTCCTCCGACATGGTGGTGATCAGGTCGGTGCCGACGTTGGAGGTGAGCAGGATCAGGGTGTTCTTGAAGTCGATGTAGCGGCCTTCGCTATCGGCCATGTAACCCTTGTCGAACACCTGGAAGAACATCTCGTGGACGTCCGGGTGGGCCTTCTCCACCTCGTCCAGCAGGACGACGGAGTAGGGCCGGCGGCGCACCGCCTCGGTCAGCACCCCGCCCTGGCCGTAGCCGACGTAGCCGGCCGGCGCGCCCTTGAGCGTGGAGACGGTGTGCGCCTCCTGGAACTCGCTCATGTTGATGACGATCATGCTGTCCTCGCCCGAGTAGAGCATCTCGGAGAGCACGACGGCGGTCTCGGTCTTGCCGACGCCGGAGGGGCCGCAGAGCATGAAGACGCCCACCGGCTTGTTCGGATTGTCGAGCTTGGCGCGGCTGGTCTTGATGCGGGCGGCGATGGCCTCCATCGCATGGTCCTGGCCGACGACACGGGTCTTCAGCTGGTCGGCGATGGTCAGGATCGAGGCGATCTCGTCCTTCACCATCCGGCCGATGGGGATGCCGGTCCAGTCGCCGACCACGGCGGCCACGGCGTCGGCGTCGACCACGCCGAACACCATCGGATTGTCGCCGTGCGCGGCCTTCATCTCGCCCATAGCGCCGTCGAGGGCGATCTTCAGCTCGGCCTCGTTGGCGGGCGGGCCTTCGGTGGAAGCTTCGCGGGCCTCGGTGAGGGCGTTGCGGGCGGCTCGGACGCCTTCGAGGGCGGCCTTCTCGCGCTCCCATTTGCTGTTGACCTCGTCGAGGGCGGCGCGGGCCTCGACCAGCGCCTCCTCAATCTTGCCGATGCGCTCGCCGCTGGCGTACTGGCCGGCGGCCTCGCGCTGGGCGATGCCGAGCTCGACTTCCAGCAATTCCACGCGGCGCTTGCGGTCCTCGACCGGGGCGGGCGTCGCGTGCTGCGAGACGGCCACGCGGGCGCAGGCGGTGTCGAGCAGGCTGACCGCCTTGTCCGGCAGCTGGCGGGCCGGGACGTAGCGCTGCGAGAGCCGCACGGCGGCGTCCACCGCCTCGTCCAGCACCACCACCTTGTGGTGGCTCTCCATCATCGGCGCGACCGAGCGGATCATGGCGATGGCGTTGTCGGTCTCCGGCTCGCCGACGTTGACGGTCTGGAAGCGGCGGGTCAGCGCCGGGTCCTTCTCGAAGTACTGGCGGTACTCGGCCCAGGTGGTGGCGGCGATGGTGCGCAGCCGCCCGCGGGCCAGGGCGGGCTTCAGGAGGTTGGCCGCATCGCCCGTGCCGGCCTGGCCGCCGGCGCCGATCAGGGTGTGGGCCTCGTCGATGAAGAGGATCACCGGCTTGGGCGAGCTCTCGACCTCGTCGATCACCTGCCGCAGGCGCTTTTCGAACTCGCCCTTCACGCTGGCGCCGGCCTGCATCAGGCCGATGTCGAGCGAGCGCAGGGTGACGTCCTTCAGCACCGGCGGCACGTCGCCGTCGACGATACGGCGGGCGAAACCCTCCACCACGGCGGTCTTGCCGACCCCGGCCTCGCCGGTGAGGATCGGGTTGTTCTGGCGGCGGCGCAAAAGGATGTCGATCACCTGGCGGATCTCGGCGTCGCGGCCGACGATCTGGTCGATCTCGCCGTTGCGGGCCTTCTCGGTCAGGTCGATCGAGAATTTGGCCAGCGCCTCGCCGGGGCCGGCGGAGCTGGGCGCGGCGTCGGCGCCGGTGGGATCGCCCGGCAGGGGCGCCGTTTCGGCGGCCTGGCCCTCGGTGGACGAGCCGCAGATGGTGGCGAACTGGTCGGAGAGCTTCTCCGGGTCGACCTTGCGGAATTCGC
>DASPLZ010000450.1:0-5615 GCA_035627295.1 Phenylobacterium sp.
CTGCAGGTCGGCCAGCACCGCCAGCGGGCGGCCCACCTTCGCCTCTGCGGCGCGCACCGCGGCGATGGTCGCAGCGTGGTCGGCGTGCGCCCCGTGGCTGAAGTTCACCCGGAAGACATCCGCCCCCGCCTCGGCCAGCGCCTGCACGCGGTTGCGGCTGGCGGGGCCCAAGGTGGCGACGATGCGGGCTCGGCGGGCGCGGATCATCGCAGACGTCCTTGGCGCAACAGGATCGTTCTCTGGTAAGGCGCGTTCTAGCCGCCGTCGAGGGCCGGGGCGGCCGAACTAGCTTAAGACGCGAGGCGGCACGGCATGCAGACGCTGGACCTGTTCCCCATCGGCAACTGCGCGGCCAGCGGCCTGATCGACCCGGCGGGCCGGCTGGTCTGGGCCTGCGCGCCCCGGGTGGACGGCGATCCGGTGTTCTCGGCCCTGCTTGGCGGCGCGGCGGCCGAGGGCCAGGACGGCCAGGGCTTCTGGGCCATCGAGATGGAAGATCAGGCGCAGGCCCGGCAGACCTATCTGCGCAACACGCCCATCGTGCGCACCGAACTGACCGACCGCAGCGGCGCCACCCTGGAGATCATCGACTTCTGCCCCCGCTACCGGATGTTCGGCCGCATGTATCGGCCGCTGGCCTTCGTGCGCCGCATCCGGCCGCTCTCCGGCGCGCCGGTGATCCGCATCAAGCTGCGCCCGACCCGCAGCTGGGGCGAGCACGCGGCCGAGACCACCTCCGGGTCCAACCACATCCGCTACCTGCTCGGCCACACGACGCTGCGGCTGACCACCAACGCGCCGGCCTCCCATGTGACCTCGGAGCGTCTGTTCCGACTGGAAGACCCGCTGGACTTCTTCCTCGGCCCCGACGAGGCGCTGGAGAACGACGTCGGCGCCACCGCCGAGCGGATGCAGCACGAGACCACCGACTACTGGCGCGGCTGGGTGCGCACCCTCTCGGTGCCGCTCGACTACCAGGAGGCGGTGATCCGCGCGGCCATCGCCCTGAAGCTCTGCGCCGTGGAGGAGACCGGGGCCATCGTCGCGGCCCTGACCACCTCGATCCCCGAGCACGCCGACTCGGGCCGCAACTGGGACTACCGCTACTGCTGGCTGCGCGACGCCTACTACGTCGTCCAGGCGCTGAACCGGCTCGGCGTCGCCGACCTCCTGGAGAACTACCTGCGCTACCTGCGCAACCTGATCTCCCGCGCCAAGGGCGGCCACATCCAGCCGGTCTATGGCGTCGGCCTGGAGCCGGCGCTGGTGGAGCGCTTCGCCGAGCACCTGCCGGGCTATCGCGACATGGGGCCGGTGCGCATCGGCAACCAGGCGCACGAGCACCTGCAGCACGACGTCTATGGCCAGATCATCCTCTCCACCGTGCAGGCCTTCTTCGACCAGCGCCTCTTGCGCCCCGCCACCGTCGAGGATTTCCGTGAGCTGGAGCCCGTCGGCCAGCGCGCCTTCGAGCTGCACGACCAGCCGGACGCCAGCCTCTGGGAGTTCCGCGGCCGGGCGGCGGTGCACACCTACTCGGCGGTGATGTGCTGGGCCGCCTGCGACCGGCTCGGCAACGCCGCCGCCCAGCTGGGCCTTCGCGACCGGGCCGACTTCTGGAACGAGCGGGCGGCGAAGGTGCGCGCCACGATCGAGGAACGCGCCTTTCACAAGGACCTCGGCCGCTTCGCCGCCACCTTCGACGGCGAGGAGCTGGACGCCAGCCTGCTGCAGCTGGTCGACGTGCGCTTCGTCGCCGCCGACGATCCCCGCATGGCCGCCACCATCGCCGCCATCGAGAAGGGCCTGAGGCGCGGCTCGCACCTCTTGCGCTACGCCCTGCCGGACGACTTCGGCGAGCCGAAGACGGCGTTCAACATCTGCACCTTCTGGTTCATCGAGGCGTTGCACCTCTCCGGCCGCACGGACGAGGCGCGCACCCTCTTCGAGGAGATGTTGTCGCATCGCTCCCCCGCGGGCCTGCTCTCCGAGGACCTGTCGTTCGAGACCGGCGAGCTCTGGGGCAACTACCCGCAGACCTACTCGCTGGTCGGCCTGATCAACTGCGCCATGCTGCTCAGCCGCCCCTGGACGGCGGTGCGCTGACCAAATCCTCCCCCGCCTGCGGGGGAGGTCTGAACTCTCAGTCGTGCCACGCCCTGCCCGAGCGCTCGATCAGCGCGAACGCGCCCGCCGGACCCCAGCTGCCGGCCGCGTAGGGCTTGGCGGCGGTGGCGGAGTCGGCCCAGGCGTCGGCGATGCCGTCGATCCAGGTCCAAGCCTGCTCCACTTCGTCGCGGCGCACGAACAGCGTCGAGTTGCCGTGGATCACGTCCAGCAGCAGCCGCTCATAGGCGATCCGCCGCCGCGCGTTCGGCCCGGCGTAGGCCTTCAGGAGGCTGAGCGAGAGCGGCAGCGACTGCAGGCGCATGCCGCCCTGGCTGAGCCCCGGCGCCTTGTTCATCAGGAGGAGCTCGATGTCCTCGTCCGGCTGCAGGTCGATGATCAGCTGGTTGGCGACGAGGTCCGCCTTGGCCGCCGAATCGAAGATCGAGTGCGGCACGCCCTTGAACTGGATGACGATCTGCGTGCGCCGCTCCGGCAGACCCTTCCCCGTCCGCAGGAAGAACGGCACCCCGGCCCAGCGCCAGTTGTCGATGTCGGCGCGCAGGGCGACGAAGGTTTCGGTGCCGCTGGGCTGGCCCCGCTCGGCCTCGTAGGACGCCGCCGGCTTTCCGTCGACGACCCCGGCCGCGTACTGCCCGCGGATGCTGTTCATCGCCGCCTCGGCGCGGGTGAAGGGGCGCAGGGAGCGGAGCACCTTGACCTTCTCGTTGCGCACCGAGTCTGGCGCCATGTCGCTGGGCGGCTCCATGGCCACCAGGCAGAGGAGCTGCAGCATGTGGTTCTGCACCATGTCCCTGAGGGCGCCGTACTCGTCGTAGTAAGGCCAGCGGTCCCCCACCCCTTCGGTCTCGGCCACGGTGATCTGCACGTGGTCGATGGTCAGGTTGTTCCACAGGGGCTCGAAGAGGGTGTTGGCGAACCTGAGCGCCAGGAGGTTCTGCACGGTCTCCTTGCCCAGGTAGTGGTCGATACGGAACACCTGCCGCTCCTCGAAAGCCTCGGCGACCGCGGCGTTGATCACCCGTGAGCTTTCCAGGTCCCGGCCGATCGGCTTCTCCAGCACGATGCGGCTCTCCGGCGTCGCTAGCCCCGCCTGCGCCAACGCCGCGCAGACCCGTACATAGAGGCTGGGCGAGAGCGCCAGGTAGAAGATCGGCGAGCGGGCCCCGCCCAGCTGGGCCTTCAGGCAGGCGGCGCCCTCGGCGGTGGTGGCGTCCGCCGAGCAGTAGCTGAGTCGCGCGGCGAACCGCGCCCACACCGCCTCGTCGATCCCCTGCGGCTGGGCGCGTTCGGCCACCGCCTCGCGGGCCTGCGCCACGAAGGCGGCGGTGTCCGCCGCGTGCCGCGCCGTGCCGATGATCGCCAGCCGCTCGGGCAGGAGGCCGTCGGCGTCCAGGAAATAGAGCGACGGCAGCAGCATTCGCTGGGCGAGGTCGCCCGTGGCGCCGAACAGGACGACGGCTTCGGACTGGAGCGTTTCGGTCATGCCGGTTCCTCTCGCGCTCGAAGATCGGGGTCGCTGATACCCCGCTCGGCGTTCAACACGAAGTGAAGTGGTGGACCCAAAACGGCGAACGCGCGTTTGGGGGTCCGTGGCGGGCAGAGCTTTCATATGAGCGCGACCACCATGGTACGCGCCATGGCCCCTCCTGCGCCCCTGGCGCTGGAGACCGTCGCGCTGTTCCTCGACCTGGACGGCACCTTGGCTCCCATCGCGCCTCGCCCGGACGAGGTGCGCCACGACTCCCGCCGCTCACGGCTGCTGGGCCGCCTCCTGGAAGCGCTGGAGGGCCGGCTGGCGATCGTCAGCGGCCGGGGCCTGGCCGACATCGACCGCATCCTCGCCGACGTCCACCCGGTGGTCAGCGCGGTGCACGGCCTCGTCATCCGCACCGGCGAGGGCGTGACCTCGAGCACCGTCGACCCCCGCCAGCTCGACCGCGCCCGCCAGGTGCTGCACGCCTACGCCGCGGCCGACCCCGGCCTTCTGGTCGAGGACAAGGAGATCAGTCTCGCGCTGCACTATCGCCTCTCGCCTGACCGGGAGACCGAATCCGTGGCGCTGGTGGAGGGGCTGGCCGCCGAGCTTGGCTGGGAGTTCCAGCCCGGCCGGGCGGTCGCCGAGCTTCGCCCGCCCGGCCCGGACAAGGGCGACAGCGTGCGCCGGCTCATGGAGATGGCGCCTTTCACCGGCGCCAAGCCGGTGTTCGTCGGCGACGACGTCACCGACGAGGACGGCTTTCGCGGCGCGGCGGAGCTGGGAGGCTTCGGCGTGATCGTCGGCGAGCGGCCGTCGCAACGCGCCCGCTACCGGCTGGCCGATGTCGAAGCCGTGCTGAGCTGGCTGGAGGGCTCGCTGTCATGAGCCGGCTCATCGTGGTGTCCAACCGGGTCAATCCGCCCAGCCGCGGCGACGAGACCGTCGGGGGCCTGGCCATGGCGCTCTCGGCGGCGCTGAAGGAATACTCCGGCCTCTGGTTCGGCTGGAGCGGCCAGATCGCGCCCAAGTTCACCGGCGACCTGCACACCCAGACGGTGGGCGGGGTGACGGTGGCCACCGTCGATCTCGATGAGGCCGACTATCAGGAATACTACAACGGCTACGCCAACAAGACCCTGTGGCCGCTCTTCCACTACCGGGTGGACCTGGCCGCCTACGACCGCTCCTTCGGCGAGGGCTACGACCGGGTCAATCGGCGGTTCGCCGAGACCCTGCGGCCGCTGATCCAGCCGGACGACCTGATCTGGGTGCACGACTATCACCTGATCCCCCTCGCCCGCGAGCTGCGGCAAGCGGGGGTCACCAACCGCATCGGCTTCTTCCTGCACATCCCCTGGCCGGCCCACCAGCTGGTGGTCACCCTGCCGCGCCACCGGGTGCTGGTGGAGGCGCTGTTCGACTACGACCTGATCGGCTTCCAGACCGCCGAGCACCTGCAGGCGTTCGAGGGGTACGTCACCGCCGAGGCGGGCGGGCAGGTGCTGGGCCGCGGGCGCCTCAGCGCCTTCGGCAAGTCGGTGCGCGCGGACGCCTTCCCGATCGGCCTCGACGCCCAGCAGTTCGCCAAGCTGGCCGAATCCCCCCGCGCGCACCGCAGCTATGACGTGATGGCCGCCCACAGCGTGTTCCGCAAGATGATCGTCGGCGTCGACCGGCTGGATTACTCCAAGGGCCTGGAGGAGCGGCTGATCGGCGTCGAGCGCCTGCTGCAGGACCATCCGGAGTTCCGCCGCGAGATCCTGATGCTGCAGATCGCCCCGCCCTCGCGCGACGAGGTCGAGGCCTATCAGGCCGAGCGCGCCAAGCTCGACGCGCTCTCCGGGCGGATCAACGGCGAGTTCGGCGACATGGACTGGACGCCGATCCACTACATCAACCGCAACTACCGGCGTGACGAGCTGGCCGGGATCTACCGCGCGGCCAGCGTGGGCCTGGTGACGCCGCTGCGCGACGGCATGAACCTGGTCGCCAAGGAGTTCGTCGCCGC
>DASPLZ010000451.1:0-2204 GCA_035627295.1 Phenylobacterium sp.
GGGGGGCGAGGAGCTGGCGGGTTCGGTCGGTGGCCCGGGCGGCGAGCGCGCGTTCCTCCGGGCAGCGGCCGTGGACCTCGGGGGCGTCGATGTCGGCGATTCGGATTCGGACTCCGTCGTGGACGAAGGTGTCGCCGTCGATCACCCGGACGGGGCTGGCGGCAAGAGTCGCGGAGTCGGCTTGCGCCGGCGGGTCGGGCGGGAAGCGGCCCCATTCGAAGGCGATCAGGCCGAGCATCATGCCGCCCAGCACGGTCAGGCGGATCTGGCCGGCCGTGAAGGGGGGCCAACGGGCATGGGTGCGGCGGCGGGTGAAGGGCGGCTGCCGGCTCATGCGGCGACGCTAGACGGCGCCGCTGTACAATTCGCTAATTCGATATCCGCTTGAGGCGGGTGTGGCCGGCTTCAGTCGCGGCGGCCGTGGAGGCTCGAGCCCCGGCTTAGTTGCCGGCGCCCGCCTTCTGCCGGACCCGCTCCCGCGGATGGTCGGTGGCGACTCCGCCGCTCAGCCTGGCGACGTGCGGGTAGACCTCCGCCACCTCGGGCGTGTAGCCGAGGTTGAACACCGTCGGGCTCTTCGCCGGGCGGTCGCTGGCCTTGTCGTAGAAGGTGCCGAAGGCGCGGTCCCAGAGGAAGGAGGTGATGCCGAAATTGCCGGTCTCGTCGTGGAAATGGTGGGCCATGTGGCGGCGCTTCATCTCGGCCAGCCACTTGCGCTTGGGCGCTGAGGCGCGACGCCCGCGAGGATTCGTCCCGCCCCCGCTGCCTATGCCTGCCGGGGAGGAGGAGACTGCCCGTTTACCCGGATCAGAGAGTTCTTCGTGGTCCCTTTTAGTGACCGGCAGTCTCAGCTGCCGGCGCCGGCCTTCTGCCGCACCCGCTCCCGCGGATGGTCGGTCGCCACACCTCCCGACAGCCGCGCCACGTAAGGATAAACCTCCGCCACCTCCGGCGTGTAGCCCAGGTTGAACACCGTCGGGCTCTTCCTCGGCCTGTCGCTGGCCTTGTCATAGAACGTCCCGAACGCTCTGTCCCAGAGGAAGCTCGTGATGCCGAAATTGCCGGTCTCGTCGTGGAAATGGTGGGCCATGTGGCGGCGCTTCATCTCGGCGAGCCACTTGCGCTTGGGCTTGTAGGCGAGGTGCTGGATGCAGTGGACGAACTCGTAGAAGCAGGTGGTGATAAGGCCGGTGGCGAAGGCCGCGGCGGCGGCGCCGAGGGGGGCGTCGGGGTCGCCCGGGGCGAGGAGGGCGCCGAGCGCCCAGCCGACCGGGATGACTCCGAGGGCGATCGTCGGCAGGGTGGTGTGGAGGGCTCCGAACAGCACTTCGAGATGGTTGGGGTCCTGGTGATGGTCGTAGTGGATCCGCTTCCAGGTCGGCGCGAGCAGGCGGCTCTTCCACATCCACTTGCTGTGCAGGACCCAGCGGTGGAGCAGGTACCAGACGAGCGGGTAGATGAGGCTCGCGGCGGCGATCGCGGCGAGGGTCGGGGCGAGCGGCGCCGGGCGCCAGGCGAAGACTCCGGCCGCGGCGAGGGCGAGCGCCAGGTAGGCGATGATCGCGGGATACTGGAAATAGGCGACGACCAGCTCGCGCAGAGTCATCCGGTCGAGATGATGCTCGCGCCTCCAGAAGCTCGGGCGGATCGTCACGGCGGGTTTCACGTCTCTCACGTCCTCAAATCGGCGGGCGGGCGCGGCCTTGCGCGCGGCCCGACTATATGGGCGCTCCGACTGCAATCGCAATGCGGCGCTTTTAGGGCTTTCGCGCCCGCGGCACCAGCCGAAGCGTCGTGGCCAGCCCGCCAAGCGCTTCGCGGTCGCCGCGCACCAGGCCGAGGCGGACCGCGCTCCAGCTGGTCAGCGCCCACAGGCCGGTCACCGACGCGAAGCGCAAGGGGCCGCGGGTGAGCCAGGCGGCGAGCGCCATCAGAGCGACCCCGGCGAGGGCGGCGGCGAGGCCGAGGAAGAGCTTGCGGTCGAACGGCGACAGGCGCTCGGCGAGCTGGAGCTCCAGAGTCGCCATATAGGCGATGGCGACGGTCACCGCGCCGACCGCGACCGCCATCCCCGGAGCGCCGTGGAGCGGCACCAGCGACAGCGACAGCGCCGCCCAGACGGCGACCCCGACGAGGCTGTTGACGAGGGGGAGGATGCGGTGGCCGGTCATCTCGACGATCGGAGTCGCCGGGCCGACGATCGC
>DASPLZ010000452.1:0-3649 GCA_035627295.1 Phenylobacterium sp.
CCGCGAACTGAACCCCAAGTTTGACCACAAGCTCGACTTCTACGAACAGCTCACCGCCGAGATGGCCCGCCGCGATCCGCAAACGCCGCTGGCCCTGGTCGGCGACCTCAACATCGCGCCCGGCGAGCACGACGTCTGGAACCACCGCTACATGTCCAAGGTGGTCAGCCACACGCCCGTCGAGATCGAGGCCATGGCCGCCCTGAAGGCCAGCCTCGGCTTCATCGACCTGCCGCGCGAGGCGATCCCCGAGCCTGAGAAGCTGTTTTCCTGGTGGAGCTACCGCGCCGCCGATTTCCGGATGTCCAACCGCGGCCTGCGCCTGGACCACATCCTGATCAGCCCCGGCCTGCGCGAGGCGGCCTTCCGCCTCGGCTCGGCCGCCGCCCGCGTGCACGACGACGTCCGCGAGTGGGAGCGCCCCAGCGACCACGCGCCGGTCAGCGCAGACTTCGTGCTCTAGCAGGCGATCACCTGCAGATGCCCCGCCGCGCCGTAGTCGAGCAAGGGACGGTCGCGGGTCATAAGGCGGTAGCCGTGTTCCCGGGCGGTCGCCGCAAGAATGCGATCCGCCGGATCGCCATGGATCGGCGGCGGCAGGAACGAAGCATCGATCAGCGTTTCTGGGATCAGGGGGGCGAGCTGAACGCCCGCATCGAGCATCGACGAGAACCATCGCTTGGCGCCGATGGGAAGCGTGATGCGGCCCCTGGCGACCAGCAGGCCGATCTCCCAGGCCGTTATTGGCGACACGAACACGGGCACACCCGCCTCATCGGCCTCGACGATGGCCGCAACCGCGCCCGCGGACAGCCCGCCTTCCACCGACCATAGGGCCGCACAGGTGTCGAGCAGGATCGGCCGCACCCTAACGCTCGGCGTCCCAGATTTCCCCGGTCGGCGCGGTGAGATCAACGCCCGGCGCCACAGTCACGGTGCCGCCGAGGCTGGCGCGGAGACGATCCAGCAACCCTGGCGCCCGGCCCGGCGCCGCGTGCGGGCGCGGATCATTCTGAGCTTTGCGGGCGCGGCGGAAAACCAGGCGTCGCCCCTCGATATCGACACGCTCGGTCTGAAACCCGGCGGCGAGCCAGGCCCTGGTCATCACATTGTTAGACGGGTTGTTGCTCCACCAAGCCGGATACTTCTTCGACGCCGGCAACGGCCCGCCGATGATCTCCTCGACCTCTGCGAAGGTGAGCGGGACCTCGGTCGTTCCCGCCTGACGCAGGTACGCGGTGAGAGGGTCATACTTGCCCACGGTCGATCTCCTGGGGAGAGCAGCCATATAAGTAGACTTAGTAGTGTGTCAACTAAGGTTGTAGCCGATACCCGCCGGCCTCGGTCAGCAACAGGCGCGCGTTGGCCGGGTCCGGCTCGATCTTCTGGCGCAGGCGGTAGACGTGGGTCTCCAGCGTGTGGGTGGTGACTCCGGCGTTGTAGCCCCAGACCTCGGCCAGCAGCTCCTCGCGCGCCACCGCCCGGGGGACGGCGCGGTAGAGGTACTTCAGGATGTTGGTTTCCTTCTCGGTCAGCCGGATCTTCTTGCCCGCGTCGTCGACCAGCAGCTTGCCGGCCGGGCGGAACTCGTAGGGACCGAGGCGGAAGGTGGCGGCCTCCGACTGCTCGTGGTGGCGCAGGTGCGCGCGGATGCGGGCGATCAGCTCGCCGATGCGGTAGGGCTTGGCGATGTAGTCGTTGGCTCCGGCCTCCAGGCCCGCGATGGTGTTGGCCTCGTCGGCCGAGGCGGTGAGCATCAGCACCGGCGCCGCCACGCCCGCGTCGCGCAGGCGCCGGCAGACCTCGCGGCCGTCGATGTCCGGCAGGTCGAGGTCGAGCAGGATCAGGTCGGGCCGCACCTGCTGGGCCTGCGCCAGGCCCTCCTCGCCGCGGGCGGCCTGGGCGACGGTGAACTCGCCCTGCAGCTCCAGCTGTTCAGCAACCTCGCCGCGGAGATCGTCGTCGTCGTCGATGATAAGCAGGGACTTGCGCGGCGTCATGCCGCGGACCATGCCCAAACGCCAAGCTCGGGCGCAAGCCCGATGGAGCAACCGTGATCTTCACCGCCCACGCCGACGGCCGCTTCGACCTCGCAGCGCGCCGGGTGCGCTGCGCGCTGGGCCGGGGCGGGGTGAAGCCGGCGGCGGACAAGCGCGAAGGGGACGGCGCCTCGCCGGCGGGGATCTGGCCGATGCGGCGGGTGCTGTGGCGCGCCGACCGGCTGGCGCGGCCGGCGACCGCCCTGCCGGTCGCCGCCATCGCCCAGGCCGACGGCTGGTGCGACGCCCCGGGCGACGCCAGCTACAACCGCCCCGTTCGCCTGCCCTATCCGGTCAGCGCCGAGCGCCTGTGGCGGGAGGACGGGGTCTATGACCTCCTGGTCGTGCTCGGCCACAACGACGACCCACCGGTCGCCGGCCTCGGCTCGGCGATCTTCCTACACCTGGCCAGGCCGGACTATGCGCCCACCGCCGGCTGCGTGGCCCTGGCGCTCGACGACCTACGACAGGCGCTGGCCCTGGCCGAGCCGGGCGATGCGGTGGAAATCAGGGCCTAAGCCGCGCCAGCCAGACGGTCCGGCCGCCGCAGTCCGCGTCCTCCGCCTTGTGCGCCACGACCTCGAACCCGTTGGCGGCCAGGAGATCGCGATACTCCTCGGCCGCCAGGCTCGCGTGGTAGAGCGGCTCGCCCTCAAGCCGGCCGATGGCCTCGCCGTGCGCCGGCCCGCTGGTGAACATCAGCGCCGCGCGGGGGCGGGCGTGCGCCCGGAAGATCGGGAACATCCGACGCTGGGCGTCGTGGTCCAGGTGGAAGAAGCTGTCCCAGGCCAGAAGGCCGCCGAACCGCCGGCCGAGGTCGAGGCTGCGCATGTCCGCCACCAGGGCTTGGTGGCCCGGCAGGCGCGCCTGGAACATCGCGACCATCGCCGGCGAAGCATCGACGCCGGTCACGGCATGGCCCAGGCCGGCCAGGTAGCGGGCGATCGGTTCGCCGCCGCCACAGCCGATGTCCAGCACATCGCCGGCCGGGGCGACCAGCGCGCGGAACCGGTCGAGCCACCCCTGCTCGACGAAGGCGCCCGAGGATTCCCGCGCCCCGGTCCAGGCGGCGGCGCGGCGCTCATAGAGGCCGACGATGCGGTCGGCCGGCCGGGCGAAGCGGTCCATCAGCACGGCGCGGCCCCAGCGCGTCTTCAGCGGTCCGCCGACGAAGGTGAACCCGGCCTTCGCGAAGGCCCGGCGGGCCGAGGCATTGTCCGGATGCGGGTCGATGCCCATGGCCGGGACGCCGGCGTCGAACAGCTGGTCCACGTGCTGGCGGATGAAGGCCGGGCCGTGGCCGCCGCCCAGCATGTCGGCCTCGCCGATGAAGACGTCCATGCCGCGCGCGCCGGCCGGCAGGTAGTCGAAGTGGTGCGGCGACCAGTCGTGGACGGCGTAGTCCTGGATCAGGGCGAACGGCCGGCCGGCGTGCTCGACCAGCCAGAGGGCGATCCGGGGGTCGGCGAGCTTCTCGGCCTCCGGCTCGACGGACGGCTCGCCCCACCACCGCGCGACGTGCGGCTGCGCGCGCCAGCGGGCGACCAGGCCGAGGTCCATCCCGGCGAGCGGCCGGATCAGGTAGGCCGCCACTAGCGGGCCCGCGCGCC
>DASPLZ010000453.1:0-2589 GCA_035627295.1 Phenylobacterium sp.
GTCTACGCCAAGTACAGCCGCGGCTATAAGTCGGGCGGCTTCCTTCTCGGCACGCTGGCGCCCGATCCGCGCGCCGAGGAGGAGACCGTCAACGCCTACGAAGTGGGCTGGAAGGCGACCGTCGCCCGCCAGCTGATCCTCAACGGCTCGGCCTTCTACAACGACTTCGAGGGCCTGCAGCTGAACCTGTCGCAGCTGAACGCGGCGGGCACGGCGGCGTCGAACAACTTCGTCAACGTCGACGCCCGCGTTTACGGCCTGGAGCTGGAGGCCATCTGGCAGCCGGTCCGCAACCTGCAGCTCAGCGCCTCCTACGGCTATCTGAACACCAAGATCACCGAAGGCTGCTGCTTCTACGACCCGGCTGACCCCGGCGCCCTCCTGCCCTCGGCCCGCCCGGCCGGCGGCTCGGCGGTGACCAACGGCGTCACCCTGGTGTTCCAGGACCTGAAGGGCTCCAAGCTCTATCAGTCGCCGGAGAACAAGTTCGCCCTCAACGGCAACTACACCTTCAACTTCGACGCCGGCGACCTGGTCCTCTCGGGCACCTACACCTGGGTCGACGAGACCACCTACCAGCCGTTCGACAACCCGGCCTTCGCGGTGCCGGCGCACGGCGAGGCCGACTTCCGCGTCCTGTGGAACGACGGCGAGGACCGCTTCACGGTCATCGGCTTCGTCAAGAACGCCTTCGACAAGCGGGGCTACAACTCCACCAGCTCCACCAACCCGACGGCGATCTTCGAGGACGTGACCCCGCCGATCGTGCAGACCCGCACGGCGATCACGCGCGGCCTGATCTGGCCGCGCACCTACGGCGTGGAACTGCAGTACCGCTTCTAAGCGACCCGCTTAGGCGCTATAGAGAGAGGCGGCGGAGCGATCCGCCGCCTTTTCTTCGCCGTCCTGTCGCGTATCTGTGCGACGACGATCTCCCCGAACCGACGATTCTCCCGACATGAGCGAACCCGGTCGCCGCCCGATCCTGCGGCTCAAGAACCCTCCGCCCCTGCCCGCACCGCCGCCGGCGCCGGCGGCCGCCTCCCGTCCTGGCCAGCCGGCCGCCGAACCGGGCTGGAAGTGCAAGCCCTGCGGCGCGCGTCTGGTGCTGCCGGAGACCTGGGCCGAGGGCGACGAGCTGCGCTGCCCGAACTGCAACGCCAAGATCGGCCTGGTGAAGGACATCATGTCCGACCCGCCGGAAACCTCGCGCCTGCGCGCTCGCCGCGTCTGAACCGACGGTTGGCGCGACCGCAGATTGCGGCGACGCTTCCTTCTCGCTCCGCCCCAGGCTAGCCTGCCCGCCGGGGGGTTGGCGCACGCATGGAATGGCTGTTCATCATCGGCCTCGGCGTCGCCCTCTTCCTGCAGCACAACCGCATCAACCGGCTCGCCGATGAGCTGGCGGAGCTTCGCCGGGCCGAGCCGGACGCCGCGCCGGCGCCGCCCGCCGCCGCCGCCGGTCGCACCCCGCCCCTTTCAGACGAAGAACGCCTGGCCGCCGCCCAGGCGGCGCTGGCGATAGCCCGCGGCGTCGTGCGGGCCCCGGCCGCCGCATCGGTTTCTCCCGCCCCGCCGGCGCCCCAGGCGCAAACCGCACCGCCGGCGGCCGTGGCGTTCAAGGCGCCCTCGCCCAGCGCCGCCCCGCCGCCAGCTGAAACCGCCCGCGCCATCTCCAGCTGGCTGGCAGAGAACGGCCTCGCCTGGCTGGGCGGCGGCGCTCTGGCGCTCGGCGGCCTGCTGCTGGTGGTCTACGCCGCCCAGCGCGGCGTCTTCACCCCGCCGCTGCGGATCCTGGCCGCCCTGGCGCTCGGCGCCGCGATGGTCGCCGCCGGCGAATGGATCCGCCGCCAGAAGCATGCGCCGGGCGGGCGCCACACCCTGGCCGCCGCCGCCGCCGCGGGGGCCGGGGCGACCACCATCTACGGCGCGATCTGGGCCGCGCACGCGCTCTATGACCTGATCCCGCTGCCGCTCGCCGCCGCGCTGATCGCCGTCGAGTGCCTGCTGCTCCTGGCCTACGCCTTCCTGCACGGCCAGCCGCTGGCCCTGCTTGCTCTCGCCGGCGGCTTCCTGGCGCCGGCGATCACCGGTCCCCGCGACTGGTCGCCGCCGGCCCTGCAGACCTACCTCGGCCTCTTGATCGTCACCGGCTTCGCCACCGCCGTGGCCCGCGGCTGGCGCGAGGCCGGGATCGTCGCCATCGCCGGGGCCGCCTTCTGGGCGCTGGCCGCCTGGGCTGCGGTCGACCACGTGCAGGCCATCCTGCTCACCCTCGGCCCGGTGCTGGCCGCCGGCCTCGCCGTCGAGGCGCGCCGGCGGCGCCCCTCATGGAGCGATGCGGGGCCCGACGTCCTGCCGCGGATCGCCCTGGGCGCAGCCTCGGCCCTGGTCCTGGTCGCCTGGCTGAGGATCCACGCCGCCTCCGGCGAGGTCTGGCTGCCCGCCCCGGTCCTGATCAGCGGCCTGCTGATCGCCGCCGCGGCGCTGCTCGCGGCCAGGCGCCTAGCCCCGGCCGAGGCGTTCGTTCCGCCCGTCGCCACGGCGATCCTCGGCGCGGCCTTCGGGCTCTATCTGGCCGCCGCCACC
>DASPLZ010000454.1:0-3983 GCA_035627295.1 Phenylobacterium sp.
GGCCGCGGCGGCGCGGGGGCCGGATCGACTGGCGGGGCCGGCGGGGGCGCGGCGACGACCGGCTCCGGGGGCGCCTCGGGCTCGGGGCGCGCCTCGGGCTCGGGGGGCAGGTCCGCCAGATCCTCGGCGGTCGGCTTGCGCGCCAGGACGAGGTTCACCCAGGTGGCGTCCAGCTGGGCGAACGCGCGGACCGGCTCGGTCTCGCGCGAGACCGGGACCAGGCCGCTGACCAGGTGGTGGCGTTCCGCATCCACGAAGCCGGACCGCCGCAAAAGCCACAGGAGATAGGCGTCGGTGAACGGGCTCTCCAGGGTGCCGTAGGCCTGCATCTCCTCGTTCCAGGCGGTCTCCTGCTGGGCGTTTCCCGGGATCCAGTTGGAGTCGCCCAGGATCAGCAGGCGCCCGCCGGGCTTCAGGACCCGCAGCGTGCGCTCGACGGCGGCGTGCTCGTCGATCACGTGGTGGAAGCTCTCGAAATAGATGACGGCGTCGACGGATTCGTCGGCGATCTCGCACTCCTCGATCGTGGAGCACTGCCAGGTCAGGTTCTCCACCAGGTGTTCGACGCCGTGGTGGGCCAGGTGGGCGCGGACCCGCTGCCTGGCGACCTCGATCATCTCCGCCGAGGGCTCGATGCAGTCCACGCGGAAGGCGAGCGAGGCGAGGATCTCCGTCGTCCAGCCGGCGCCTGAGCCGACCTCCATGATCCGCGCCTTCGGCGTCAGCTGCATGGCCTGCAGGCCGCAGAGCAGCTGCTGCATGTTGAGGAAGTAGCTGGTGTTGCCCGGATTCCAGTCGAGCGGCTTTTCCAGCAGCCCGCGGCGGTCCTCCACCGCCAGGTTGGCGATGTAGTCGACCGCGGCGTCCCTGAAGCCGCCGTAGTTTTCAGACGCGTCGGACTTGAACCGCGTCGGCCCGTCGAAATCCATGCACAGGTCTCACTGATGTCGCCAGGGCGGCGCATTCACCGGCTTGCGGTTTATCATCAATGTGAGGCGCAGGAAGGCGGTCCGGCCTGATTTCGCCTAGGGAGCCTCGCGCATCACGATCTGGCTGATCGCCCTGCGCCCGTCCCGGCGGGTCAGCTGGACGAAGACATCGACCACGCCGCGGACGTAGTCGGCGATCTCGCCGCGGCCGAGGTTGAGGCCCGCCTGCAGCACCATCAGGGCGATCTGGTCGACCGCGCCGGCCGGGCTGTCGGCGTGGACGGTGGTTATCGAGCCGGGGTGGCCGGTGTTCACCGCGCGCAGGAAGCTCGCCGCCTCGCGGCCGCGCAACTCGCCGAGGATGATGCGGTCGGGGCGCATGCGCAGGGAGGCCTGCAGCAGGTCCTCGGCGGTCACGCGGGCCTCGCCCTGGTCGCCGCGCACGGCCACCAGGCCGACGGCGTTCGGGTGGTCGAGCTGCACCTCGGGGGCGTCCTCGATGAGGATCAGCCGCTCCTCGCGGGGGATCTCCTTCAGGAGGGCGTTGAGGAAGGTGGTCTTGCCGGTCGAGGTGCCGCCGGCGACGACGATGTTCTTGCGCGCCTTCACCGCCGTGCGGAGGAACTCGGCGGCCTTGCCGCCGTCCAGCAGGGCGCGGAGGCTGGCGTCGACCTCGGCCTGGTCGGACCGGCCGTCGGTGCGCAGGCCCTCGAAGGAGCCTGCGCTGTCGTAATCGTCGAGCGAGAGGTCGGCGACCACGTGCTTGCGCACCGCTATGGCCAGCGAGCTGCGGGTGGCCGGGGAGGCGACGATCTGCACGCGCTCGCCCTCCGGCAGGGTGGCGGCGAGCAGCGGGTGCTCGCGGCTGACCCCCTGGTGGGAGAGGCTGGCGATCTGGCGGGCCAGCCGCCAGAGGGTGGGTTCGTCGAGCTCGGGCGCGGGGTGGCGCTCCAGGGCGCCGCCGATGGTCTCCACCCAGGCCTCGCCCGGCGTGTTGACGAAGATGTCGGTCACGTCCGCCCGTTCCAGGAAGGGGGCGAGGGGCGCGAGGTAGGTGCGCAGATAGATGGCTTGCGCGGCGCTCACAGGACGGGCGCCACGCCGGAGAAGTCGAGGTCGCGGGCCACGAAGATGCGGATCGCCTCGCCCTGCTTGACCTTGATGGTCGGCGAGATGTTCTCGCCGAAGCTGGCCCCGGCCGCCGCGCCGGCCGCCGCCGCGGGCGAGCCGATGGTGATCTGGGTGGAAGGGTTGTCGCTGACCGAGGCCACGCCCGCGTTCAGCACCGACAGCAGGATCGAGCCCCCGAAGCGGCGGAAGAAGTGGCGGTTCACCTCGCCGGTCATGCCGCCGCGGCCCAGCTCGTCGCCGCCGGGCGAGCCGATCTGGATGGAGACGCCGTCCGGCCGGATCACCCGCGTCCAGATCACGAAGGCGCGCGATTGACCCAGCGAGACGGCGCTCTTGTACTGGCCGATCAGGCGGCTGCCGCGGGGGATCAGCACCTGCTTGCCGTCGAAGCTCCTGACGTCCCGGCTGACCACCGCGCGGGTGTAGCCGGGCAGGTCGGAATTGATCGCGGTCTCCAGCACGCCGGTGATGATGGTGCCCTGGGGGGCGAGGGTGGAGAGGTTGCGCAGCGTGGTGGCCCGCGCCCGCTCCGGCAGGTCGCCGCCGATGCGGCTGGCGAACCGCTCGTCGGAATTCATCGAGCCCTGGTCGATGGCGGCGGACATCGCCGCTGGGCCCGCAGCGGCGCTGGCGGCCTGGGCGGCGGCGTCGGCGCCGGGCGCGCCGGCGGCCGAGACCGGAGTCGCCATCGCCCCCGCGCCGGCCACCAGGGCGGCGGTGTTCACCCGGCCGCCTTCGCCGAGCTCGACCACCACGGCCGGGGCGCTGCGCCGGGCGAGGGCGTCGCTGGCCTGAGCGACCGGGGCGCCCGGCGGCGGCGGGACGGGCATCGCGGCCGGGGGCGGCGGGGCGGAGTTGTCGGTGCCCGCGGGGGAGGGGATGTTGGTCAGCGGCCCCTGGCCGGCCATGGTGTTGGACGGCAGGGCGAGGGGCGGGGCGGCGGCGACCTGCTGGTCGCCGACATTGGCGACGGGCGTGGTGAGGAGGCGGTTCTCGCGCTCCAGCCGGCCCGCGTTGAGGAACAGGAAGAGGCCGACCGCCGCCAGGGCGAAGACGCCGCCGATCAGCAGCGGATTGCCGCCGCCGGCCGCCTGGGCGACCGCCGGGCCTTCACCGTCGAAGGACGGATCGCGGTCGATATCGCTGAGCGTCAGGCGCGGGTCGTCGTTCTCGGAAAGCACGCTCATCACTCAGCTCCCGCCCGCGGTCGGACCCGCGAAGCCGTTGTTGGTGACCGTGGCCACCTCCTTGCCGTTGCGCAGCACGAAGCGGGGGGAAAGCTGCTCCACCACCGTGTAGCGGCCGCGCACGCCGACGTTGACGAGGCTCTCCTCGCCCTTCGGCCCGACCGCGAAGATGGCCGGCTGGGCGGCGCCGTCCGCCCACTCGAAATAGGTCATCCTGCCGTCGTCGAAGATGCGCAGCGGGCGGTTCTCGGCCGAACCGGCGACCATGTAGGACTCGTTGACCGGCTGCGGATCAGGCTCCGGCTCGGGCAGGGCCATCGCCACCTGCGGATAGCGGAAGCGCACCACATAGGGCACGGCGTCACGCCGCGACTTCGGAGCGATGCGCAGGTCGAAGACGTAGCGGCGCGAGGTGGTGACCACCGTCATGTTGGTGCCGCTCTTGGGATCGACCGGCTTGATGAACAGGCGATTGGCCGCCTTGTTCGGCGTCACTTGCCAGCCGACGGCGTCGCCGATGGACACGTTCTCGATGCGCTCGTCGGCCCCGAACTCCAGCATGAACTGGTAGTTCAGCGCGCCTAGCAAGAGGATCACCTGCTCGGGGTCGTAGTCGACGGTCTGGATGCGGCTGTCGGTGATCCCCGGCTGCGGCACGTCGGCGGCGTGCGCCGTCCCGCAGGCGAGGCCGAGCGCCAGGGCGAGGGCGAGCGGCCTCATGGCGTCGCCACCGGCG
>DASPLZ010000455.1:0-6202 GCA_035627295.1 Phenylobacterium sp.
GAGGGTTCGGCGAAGATCGTCTCCTCGGTGGTCAAGCTCGGGCAGGACTTGTCGCTGGAGGTGGTCGCCGAGGGCGTCGAGAACGCCGGCATGGCCCGCCAGCTGCTGGCGCTCGGCTGCGACTACGGCCAGGGCTACGGCTATGCGCCGGCGCTCTCGGCGCAGGAGGCCGAGGTCTACCTCAACGAGAGCTACGTCGATGGCGCCGCGCCGGTGAAGAAGGTCAGCTGATCGGCCCTGCGTGGTTCGAGACGCGGCTTCGCCGCTCCTCACCATGACTAGGTTTTTGCTGAGCTAGTCATCCTGAGGAGGCCGCAGGCCGTCTCGAAGGACGCAGTGAGTCTCAGGCCCGCCCCGCCGTCATCGACAGGAACTCCGGGTCGACGCCGATCTTGTGCAGCGCCTTGGCCCACTTCTCCTCGTGGTCGTCGCCGAACACCAGCTCCTCGTCGGCCGGGCAGGTGAGCCAGACGTTCTCGCGCAGCTCCTTCTCCAGCTGCCCCTCGCCCCAGCCGGCGTAGCCCAGGCAGAGCGCCGCGCGGCGCGGCCTGCGGCGCTGGCCGGCGAGGGCGTCGAGGGCGTCGCGGGTGGCCGTCATGCCGAGGTCGTCGGCCACCGGCAGGGTGGATTCCAGGGAACGGAAGTCGCCGGTGTGCAGCACGAAGCCGCGCTCGCGCTGCACCGGGCCGCCCATCAGCACGAGGTCTGCGGGAACCTCGATGGAGGTTTCGACGCCCAGTCGGCCGAGCAGGTCGGGCAGGGTCAGCCCGTCCACCGGCCGGTTCACCGCTAGCCCCATGGCGTGCTCCTGGTCGTGGGCGCAGAGCAGGACGAGCGCCCGTTCGAAGCGGGGATCGCCGATGCCGGGCATGGCGATCAGGATCTGGCCGGTGAGGAAGCCGTCGGTGGCGCTCGGCATGGCTCCAGCATCGGCGGCTATCGCGGCGCTTTCAAGACGCCGCTTGCGGGCTTATGTGCGAAGCCGAACGAAGAGGCGAGGAGAGCCCCCATGACCATCCAAGTCGGCGACAAGCTGCCGGACGCCACCCTGACCGTCGCCACCTCCGAGGGGCCCAAGCCGGTCAGCACCGCCGAGTTCTTCGGCGGCAAGCGCGTGGCGCTGTTCGCCGTGCCGGGCGCCTTCACCCCCACCTGCTCGGCCAAGCACGTGCCGAGCTTCAAGGACAACGCCGGCGTCATCAAGGCCAAGGGCGTCGACGAGATCGCCTGCCTGTCGGTCAACGACGCCTTCGTGATGAAGGCCTGGGGCGAGGACCAGAAGGTCGGCGAGGACATCACCATGATCGCCGACGGCTCGGGCGTCTTCACCCGCGCGCTGGGCCTGACCATGGACGCCAGCAAGTTCGGCATGGGCGAGCGCTCGCAGCGCTATGCGATGATCGTCGACGACGGCGTGGTCGAGCAGCTGCACGTCGAGGCCCCGGGCGAGTTCAAGGTCTCCTCCGGCGACTACCTGCTGACGCAGCTCTAGCGATTTCTCCCTCCGCCTTGTGGGGAGGGTGGGGGTCTTGCTGACTCGCCGCTGCAACCCGAGACGCCGGAGATCCCCCACCCGTCTCGGCGCTACGCGCCGATCCACCCTCCCCACGAGGGGGAGGGAAATTAAGCCGCCATCCCCGCGCGCACCTGGCTCCGCAGCACGTCGATCGGCGCCAGGCCCCGGTCGGAGCGGAAGTGCCAGTAGGTCCAGCCGTTGCAGGCCGGCGCCGACTGCACCATCGCCCCGACCTTATGGATCGAACCGGAGAGCTCGCCGGCCACCAGGCTGCCGTCGGCGCGCACGCGGGCGGCGCGCTGGCCCTTCGGGCACCAGAGGGTGTCGCCGGGGCGCAGCAGGCCGGCCTCGACGATCTGGCCGAAGGGCACGCGGGGCTCGGCCTTCTTGGAGCCCATGACCTCCAGGTCCTCCGGCGCGATCGGCTGCACCTGCGCGATCCGCTGCCGCGCCAGGGTCACGTACTGCGTCTCGCGTTCGATGCCGACATAGCGGCGGCCCAGCCGCTTGGCCGCCGCGCCGGTGGTGCCGGTGCCGAAGAACGGGTCGAGGATCAGGTCGCCCGGCCGGGTGGAGGCCAGGATCACCCGGTGCAGCAAGGCCTCGGGCTTCTGGGTCGGATGGGCCTTGGCGCCGGTCTCGTCCTTCAGTCGCTCCTCGCCGGTGCAGAGCGGCAAGGTCCAGTCCGAGCGCATCTGGATGTCGTCGTTGGCGGTCTTCAGGGCGTCGTAGTTGAAGGTGTAGCGCCGCGCGCCGCGCGACTTGGCGGCCCAGATCAGGGTCTCGTGGGCGTTGGCGAAGCGGGTGCCCTTGAAGTTCGGCATCGGGTTGGACTTGCGCCAGACGATGTCGTTCAGCAGCCAGAACCCCAGGTCCTGCAGCGCGGCACCGACGCGGAAGATGTTGTGGTAGCTGCCGATCACCCAGAGGGCGCCGTCGTCCTTCAGCACCCGGCGGCACTCGGTCAGCCAGGCGCGGGTGAACGCGTCGTAGTGCTCGAAGGAGGCGAAGCGGTCCCAGTCGTCGTCGACCGCGTCGACTTTGGAGTTGTCCGGCCGCAGCAACTCGCCGCCGAGCTGCAGGTTGTAGGGCGGGTCGGCGAAGACGAGGTCCACCGAGCCGGAAGGGAGCTTCTTCAGCTCCTCAAGGCAGTCGCCCTGGATGATCGTGTCGGCCCGCATATGACACCCCGTTCGAAGATGGTGAATCCTCGCGGGCGCGTGGTGAAAGCCGACTCAACAAACGTGGTTAGCGAGGCGTGAACCGATTGCCGCCCCGCCGTCGAGCCGTTAGGCAAGGCCCGTTGTCGACCGCCTTTCGCTGATCCCTGCGCCGCGTTCCCGCGCGCGCGTCGACAATGAGATATCCGAATGATCGAGATTGAACACCGCGCCGGCGGCTCTGGCGCGATCTGCGAGACAATCCTCGCGAGCCTGCCGGAATGGTTCGGCATCGCCGAGTCCAACGCCGCCTACGCGCGGGCGGCTGAAGAGGGGCCGGTATGGCTGGCGCTCGACGGCGATGAGGCCGTCGGGCTGATGATCCTGCGCCGGCATCCCGACGCGGCGGCGGAGAACTGGCTCCTGGCCGTGCGCCGCGAGCGCCGCGGCGACGGCGTCGGCCGAAGGCTGATCGCCGCCGCCCTCGAATGGGCCGCTGGGGAGGGCGCGGCCTATCTGCTGGTCAAGACCCTGGGCCCCTCCCACCCAAGCGAGCCCTATGCCGAGACCCGCGCCTTCTATCGGGCGATGGGTTTTGAACCGCTGGAGGAACTCACCGAAATCTGGGGCGAGGAGAACCCCTGCCTCCTGATGGTCCGGCCGCTCGGCTAGAGCGGCTTAGCCGAGCGGCAGGCGCTCCTGGATCGCCTCGTCATAGGCCAGCATGGGATCCCGGCCGAGAAGGGCCAGCTTCACTGGGCCCCAGCCGCGGCGATGGATCTCGCAGGGGCCGAGGTCGAGCAGGGCGCGGGCGTGGATCGGCGCGCGGTAGCCCTTGTGCGCGGCGAAGCCATAGCCGGGATAGCGCGCGTCCATCTCGGTCATCAGCCGGTCGCGGGCGACCTTGGCGAGGATCGAGGCCGCCGCGATGGACGCGGAAGTGGCGTCGCCCTTCACCACCGTGCGGACGTCGCAGGGCAAGGGAAAGCGGTAGTTGCCGTCGACCAGGGCGATGGCTGGACGCACGCTCATCGCTTCAATGGCGCGGCACATGGCCAGTCCCGTGGCGTGCAGGATGTTGAGCTCGGCGATCTCCTCCACCGAGGCGAAGCCGACGCCAAAGGCGACCGCCTTGGCCTTGATCTCGATCTCCAGCGCCTCGCGGGCCTTGGCCGAGAGCTTCTTGGAATCGTTGACGCCCTGGGGGACGCGGCGGGGGTTGAGGATCACCGCGGCGGCGCTCACCGGCCCGGCCCATGGGCCGCGCCCGGCCTCGTCGACCCCGCAGACGGGGCCGATGCAGGCCTTCTCCAGCAGCATGGTGGGACCGACGGCCTTGGGCATCAGGCGCGCATGCCTTTCACGGCCTCGTGGCGATGGCAACAGGTCAGATGGTCATTGACCATGCCCACCGCCTGCATGAAGGCGTAGACGATCACCGGGCCGACGAACTTGAAGCCCCTGGCCTTCAGGGCCTTCGAGACTTCAACGGCGAGCGGCGTCTGCGCCGGCACCTGGCCGATCTCTGTCCACGCGTTCTGGACCGGCTTGCCGTCGGTGAAGGCCCACAGGAATTCGGAGAAGTCCTCGCCGCGGTCCCGCATGGCCAGGTAGATGCGCGCGCTTTCGATGGCGGCGTCGATCTTGGCGTTTGAACGCACGATGCCGGCGTCGGCCATCAGCCGGGCGCGGTCGTCGGCCCCGAACCTCGCGACCTTCTCCGGATCGAAGCCGGCGAAGGCCTCGCGGAAGGCGTCGCGTTTGCGCAGGATGGTGATCCAGGCGAGGCCCGCCTGGAAGCCGTCGAGCACCAGCTTCTCCCAGAGCGCGCGGGCGTCATACTCCGGCACGCCCCACTCGGTGTCGTGGTAGTCCTCGTAGATCGCGTTCCCGGCCATGCCGGGCCAGCCGCATCGAATCAGCTCGCCGCTCATGGCGGGCAGAATGCGTCAGGCGGCGGCGGTGAGCCACTCCGGCGTTTCGACGCGGACCGGGCGGCCTTCCACCGTGAGGGCCGCGCCCTCGATGCGGTCCAGCCGCAGGAGCGCGATGGCTCGGCCGTCCTGGCCCGAGCGCACCTCGCCGGCGCGCAGCTCGCCGGCCAGCACCTCGGCGCCCGGCGCGGGCGGCGGGCCGTCGAAGGCGATCGGCAGCATGCGGTTCTTGATCGTCCCGCGCCGCTTCATGCGCGAGGTGGTCTCCTGGCCGACGAAGCAGCCCTTCTTGAAGTCGATGCCGTGCAGCAGGTCGAAGTCGGCCTCAATGGGGTAGGTCGCCGCGTCCGCCCAGTCCGCCGAGGCGGGTATCCCCAGGGCCAGGCGGTGGCGGTCATAGGACGAAGCGTCGTCCTCGGCCTCGACCGCGTAGCCGCGCCAGCCGAGCTCCGGCAGCCGCGGGTCGCGGACCCAGCCCTCCAGGGCCGTCGCCAGTTCGCCGAAGGCGGCGGCGACCGGCGCATCGAGCGGCTCGATCGTCACCTTCGCCCGCAGCTTGTAGATGGAAAGTCGCTGGATCAGGGCCGCGCGCTGCTCGGCCGCCACGTCCAGCCAGCAGCCGTCTTCTCGGCCGAGCAGGAAGAGGTCATGCAGCAGCCGCCCCTGGGCGGTGAGCAGGGCGCCGAAGCGCAACTCGCCTGCCGCCAGGGTCTCCACGTCCTGGGTGATGAGGCCCTGCAGGAAGCTGCGCCAGTCGGGGCCGGCCACGGCCACAAGGGCGCGATCGGAGAGCGAGACGGTGGTCAGCGGCGCAACCATTGTGGCGATGTAGGCGGCCGGGTTCTGGAGCGCCAGCGCGGGGCCGCCTATAGATGAGGTCCGATGGCGTCCAAGCCCTTCCCGATCCTGTTCATCACCGCCACGCGGATCGGCGATGCGGTGCTGTCCTCGGGCCTGCTGAAGCGCCTGCACGACGAGATCCCGCACGCCCGCTTCACCATCGTCGCCGGCGCCGCCGCGGCTCCGCTGTTCGCCGATGTCCCCAACCTCGACGCCCTGATCGCCTTCGAGAAGCTGAAGGGCGGCAGGCACTGGTTCCGGCTCTGGCGGCGGTTCGTGACACGCCGCTGGGGACTGATCCTCGACATGCGCGGCTCGGCCATTTCCCGCTTCCTGCGCCGACGGCGCCGGGCGGTGTTCGAGCGGCCGAAGGCGCCGACGCACAAGGTGATCGAGGCGGCCCGGGTGCTGAAGCTGGAGGACGAGCCGCCGGCCCCCTTCCTCTTCACTTCCGAACGCCGCGAGAAGGACGCCGCCCGCATGACCGCGGGGGAAGGGCCGATCCTCGCTGTCGCCCCGGCGGCGGCATGGGTCGGCAAGACCTGGCCGGTGGAGCGGTTCGCTCAAGTCGCGTTGGACCTGATCGGCGACAACGGCCCGCTGGCCGGCGGCCGGCTGATGCTGCTCGGCGGCCCGAATGACCGGCAGGGCTCGGCGCCGCTGCGTGGGGTCGTGCCGGGCGAGCGGCTGATAGACCTCGTCGGCCGCGCCGATCTTCTGACCACCTACGCCTGCCTGAAGCGGGCGCGGCT
>DASPLZ010000456.1:0-13510 GCA_035627295.1 Phenylobacterium sp.
GAAGGTCCCGGGCATGACCCACGCCGTGTTCGTCAAGTGCCCGGTGTTCGGCGGCAAGGTGGTCTCGGCCAACCTCGACGAGGTGAAGGCCCAGAAGGGCGTTCGCGACGCCTTCGTGGTGAAGGGCGGCGACGCCCTCGATGGCTTGCTGGACGGTGTGGCGATCCTCGCCGACAGCTGGTGGATAGCCAACAAGGCGCGCGAGGTGCTGAAGGTCGAGTGGGCGGAGGGCGGGACCGCGTCGCAGTCCACCGCCGGCTATGCGGCGGCGGCGGCCAAGCTCTTCGAAGGCAAGCCGCAGACCTCGCTTCGCAAGGACGGCGACCCGGACGCGGCCTTCGCCGCCGCGGCGAAGGTGGTGGAGGCGGAATACGCCTACCCCTTCCTGGCCCACGCGCCGATGGAGCCGCAGAACTGCACGGCCCGCGTCGAGGGCGGCAAGGTCGAGGTCTGGGCGCCGACCCAGAACCCGGAGGAAGGCCGCGGCCTGATCGTCAAGCACCTGGGGGTGAAGCCCGAGGATGTCACCATCCACCTGATCCGCTGCGGCGGCGGCTTCGGCCGGCGGCTGAACAACGACTGGATGGTCGAGACCGCCGCCATCGCCAAACAGGCCGGCCGGCCGGTCAAGCTGGTCTGGACTCGCCAGGACGACATCCAGCACGACTTCTACCGCCCCGCTGGCTTCCACAAGCTGAAGGCGGCGGTCGATGCGGACGGCAAGCTGACCGCGCTCAGCGACCACTTCGTCACCTTCGGCCAGGGCGAGGGCTTTGCGCGCAGCGCCACCATGTCGCCGGTGGAATGGCCGGCGCGAGCGATCCCCAACATCGACTACGGGGTCTCGAAGATGCCGCTGGGCGTGCCGACCGGGCCGCTCAGGGCGCCGGGCAGCAACGCCATGGCCTTCGTCTTCCAGTGCTTCATCGACGAGGTGGCGCACGCCGCCGGCAAGGACCCGGTGGCCTTCCGCCTGGAGGTGATGGGCGCGCCGCGGGTGCTCGCCTCCCCGCCGCAGCAGCTGCCGCCGGGCGCGCGGCCGCCGCCGGGCTACGACATGGGCCGCCAGGCCGCCGTGCTGAAGCTCGCCGCCGAGAAGGCCGGCTGGGGCCGCAAGCTGCCGAAGGGCACGGGGCTCGGCTGCGCCTTCTACTTCTCGCACCTGGGCTATTTCGCCAACGTCATCCAGGCGACGGTGGCCAAGGACGGGTCCTACACGGTCGACAAGGTGTGGGTGGCCGGCGACGTCGGCTCGACGATCATCAACCCGACCAACGCCGCCAACCAGGTGGAAGGCTCGATCATCGACGGCCTCGCCCACGCCAAGGGCCAGATCACAATCGAGAACGGCCGGGCGGTGGAGGGCAATTTCGACGGCTTCCCGCTCCTGCGGATGAACGAGGCGCCGCCGATCGAGGTGCACTTCCTGAAGACCGACAACCCGCCGACCGGGCTGGGCGAGCCGGCCCTGCCGCCGGTGATGCCGGCGCTCTGCAACGCCCTCTTCGCGGCCACCGGCAAGCGCATCCGCAAGCTGCCGATCGACACCGCCGAGCTGGCCTGGACCTAGATGCCGAGGGCGGTCCGGTAGTCGGGGTGCACCAGGTCGTGCTCCTCGGGGTGGCGCTTGAGGTAGCCGGCGAAGAAGGTGCAGACGGGCAGCACGAGCAGGCCCCGCTCGCGCGCCGACTTCAGGCCCGCCCGCACCAGGGCGCCGCCGACGCCGCGGCCTTCCAGCGCGGCCGGGACCTCGGTGTGGCTGAACAGGATGGTCTTGTCGGTCAGCCGGTACTCGGCGATGGCCAGGTGGCCGTCGACCGTCACCTCGAAGCGCTCGGCCTCGGGATTGTCGCGCACGTCGTAGGGGGTTTCGGCCATGGCCTTCGGGTTCCGTTGAGACCTTGCATCTAAGCGGCTCCGTGCCCGGCTGCCAGCCTGGGTTTGGACGAAGCGGGCCGGCCGTGCGTGGTTCGAGACGCGGCTTCGCCGCTCCTCACCATGACTAGCGCTTGTGCTGACTTCGTCATCCTGAGGAGCCCGCATTAGCGGGCGTCTCGAAGGACGCAAGGCCGATCCGCGTGGTGCTCTCAAGAGCCCGTTAACCACGATCATGTTGGGCTGGCGTGTCCGGAGATCGCCCATGACCGCCCTGCCCAAGCCGGCCGCCGCCCCGCACCCGCTGGTGGAGAACCTGCGCCTCCATGGCGCCCACCTGTTCGACGAGCGCGTCAGCCCCGCCGCCTGCGCCGCGCTGCTGACGGCCCTGCGCGCCGACCGCCGCTACGACGAGAGCCTGTTCCTCTCGGAGGCGGAGTTCGACGCCGATCCGCAGTACGTCGGGGTCAATCCGCGGCCAGGCCGCAACCTCCTCGACCGCTTTGAGGACCAGCTCGGCTTCGTCGAACGGGCGCCGCACATCGTCGATGGCCTCACCGCCCTGCTCGGCGAGGGCTACGAGCTGCTCAACCGCAAGATCGTCTGCGGCGTGCCGGCGCGGTCGATCCCGCCGTGGCTGAAGGCGCGGATCGAGGGCAATCCGGTTAACAACCTCGGGGCCTATGTGAAGCCGCAGTACCGGGACGTGACCTACTTCTACGGCATCGACTTCCACCAGGACCTGATCGACTACAAGGACCGCAGCGCCGACTTCGTGACGCTCTACGTCTACCTGCACCCGGTCACCCGCCACGATGCGCCGCTGTTCCTGCTGCGCGGCAGTCATGCGCTGGGCGGGGCGGTGTTCCCGCACGACCTGACGCCGGCGGGCGAGGGCGCCTGGCTCTACCGCAACCCCGGCCACGGCGAGGCGAGGGTCGACCAGCTGATGCTCACCGGCGAGGCCGGCTTCGCCGCCGTCTGGCACGCCTGCACCCTGCACGGCACCCAGCCCGACGCCGCCGACCACGAGCGCATCTCGCTGCGCTACCTCTACGCCCGCGGCGGCGCGGCCCACGCCGGCATCGACGAGGTCAACGCCGCGCTGCAAGGCCCCGTCAGCCTCTCCGACACCCGCGTGGACCTCGCCGCCAACGGCGCGGCGCAGATCAAGGCCAACACCGTCAACCGCGCCTGAGCATCTCCGCCTCGGCGGCCGCGCAGGCCTCGTCGATCGCCGCCAGCAGCAGCGGCAGCTCGATGGGCTTGGCGACCACCGCGTCCATGCCGCAGGCCAGGTATTCGGCCCGGTGGTGATCCATGGCGTTGGCGGTCAGCGCGATGATCGGCAGGCGCGCGCGGCGGTTCTGCTGCTCGTCGGCGCGGATCAGCCGGGTGGCGGCCAGGCCGTCGAGGTTGGGCATCTGCACGTCCATCAGCACCAGGTCCCAGTCGCCGCCGATCACCGCCGCCACCGCCTCGGCGCCGTCGTCCACGGTGGTCACCTGCATGCCCAGCTGGCCGAGCAGGGTGGTCAGGACCAGCCGGTTCATCTCGTTGTCGTCGGCGGCCAGCACCTTGAGCTCGCGGTCGTCGGTCCGCACGGCGACGTCCTGGGCGGGGGGCGCGGGCGCTGCGGCGCGCTCCACCGGCAGGCGCAGGGTGAAGGTCGAGCCTTCGCCGACGACGCTCCTGGCTTCCACGTCGCCGCCCATCAGCACCGCCAGCTCCTTGCAGATCGCCAGGCCTAGGCCCGAGCCGCCGTGGCGGCGGGTGGTGGAGGCGTCGGCCTGCACGAACTTGTCGAACAGCAGCGGCAGGCGGTCGGCGGGCACGCCGGGGCCGGTGTCGGCCACCGTCAGGAGCAGGCCCTTGCGTGTCGCGTCGACGGCGATGCTCACCCGCCCCTCCGAGGTGAACTTGACGGCGTTGGAGACCAGGTTGGAGAGAATCTGCCGCACCCGCGTCGGGTCCCCGCGCCAGAAGCCCTCGGCCGCGGGGGCGACGGTCGCTTCCAGCGCGACGTCCTTGGCCTCGGCGAGCGCCTGGAAGGTGGCCTGCACGCCGTCGACCAGCGCCGCGATGTCGATCACGCCGTCTTCCAGCTCCATGCGGCCGGATTCGATGCGCGAGAGGTCGAGGAGGTCGTTGAGCAGCACGAGCAAGGTCTCGCCCGACTTGCGGATGACGCTCAGGCGTTCGCGCTGGGTCTGGGGCAGGTCGTCGTTGGCCATGGCCTGGGCCATGCCGAGCACGCCGTTCAGGGGCGTCCTGATCTCGTGGCTCATGGTCGCCAGGAAGGCCGACTTGGCGGCGTTGGCCGCGTCGGCCACATCGCGGGCCTTCTTCAGGCTGGCGTTGGCTTCCCGCAGGCGTTTTTCGGAGACCTTCAGGTCGGCGATCGACTGGGTGATCAGGACGCAGCGCACCGGGCCTTCGCCGGCGAACCGGGCGGCGGTCATGCGGTACCACTCGCCGCTCCGGGCCTGGTAGGCGCGGGTGAAGCTCTCGGCCTTCCCGGCGAGCACGGCGCGCACGCCCTTGGTCACCGCCGGCCCGTGGGCGCCCGGCAGCCGCGCGAGGACGGCGAACATGTCGCCGCCCATCGGATAGTCCGCAGTGCCGCGGAGCTGCGCGCCGAGGGCGCGGAAGCCGCGATTGGCCTCGATGATCGTCCCGGCCTCGTCGATCACCACCAGCATGGCGCCGACGCCGTCGATCACCCCGCGGGCGAAGCGTTCGGATTCCCGCAGCTCGGCCATGGCGGCGCGTTCGCGGGTGATGTCCTGGCTGGCGCCGCGGACAGCCACGCAGACGCCCTCCTCGAACACCGCCTCGCCCAGCATGCGCAGCCAGATGAGCTCGCCGGCCGCGTTGATCGCGCGCGCCTCCAGGTCGAAGCGGCCGTCGTCGGCGCCCGCGATCGCCCCAACCACGGCGTCGCGCACCCACCCGCGGTCGGGCTCCGGATAGACGGCGAGCGATCCCTCGATGTCTTCGGTCGGCGCCGCCCGACCCAGCATCTCCACCAGTTCGGGGCTCCAGGCGACCACGCCCCGGCGCATATCGACTTCCCAGCCGCCGACCTGCGCCAGCTTGCCGGCGGAGCGCAGCGCCGAGGTGGTGGCGTTCAGCCGGGCCTGGGCTTCCTGGGCGTCGGTGACCTCCACGCCGACGGCGATGCAGCCGTCCCGCCGGCCGGCCTCGTCCAAGGTCGGGCGCACATCGAGGTCGAGCCAGTAGGCCGCGCCGCCCTTCAGGCAACGGATCGGCCCGAGCCTGGCGCCGTCGCCCAGAACAGCGTCGACGACCGCCTGCGCCGCTTGCGGCTGCTCGGCGATCGAGGCGACAAGCTCGGGGAGCGTCTGGCCCAGGATCTGGCCGGGGTCTCGCCCGCTGAGCGCGGCCAGGCCCGCGTTGACCCAGCAGATGCGACCCTCGCGGTCGCAGACGGCCACCGCGTGCGGCGTGACCTGGGCGACCTGCGCCAGCTTCGCGGCGAGCGGCCAGGCCGCCGCCAGGTCCGACGCCGTCATGGCCGGCCTGCCTCCCCGCAACATGACCAAACTATTCCGGCCAGGTGTGAACAAAGGGGAAAGCATATCGGCCGCCAGGCCGCCGGCGGGCCTAGCCGGGACAATCTGCCGCGCTATGGTTGGACAAGCCCGGAGCAACCGGGCGGGGAGGGGCCATGACATCGGCTGAAGGTGCGCCGGAGCCGCCGCGTTCGAATCGACTGGTGATCGCCGGCGCCTCGGCCGGCACGGTGTTCGAGTGGTACGACTTCTACCTCTACGGCTCTCTGGCCAGCCTGATCACGGCGCACTTCTTCTCCGGCGTCGATCCCACCACCGGCTACATCTTCGCGCTGCTGGCCTTCGCCGCGGGGTTCGCGGTGCGGCCGTTCGGGGCGATCGTGTTCGGACGGCTGGGCGACCTCTGGGGGCGCAAGAACACCTTCCTCGTCACCATGATCCTGATGGGGCTTTCGACCTTCGTGGTCGGGCTCCTGCCGGACTACGGCCAGATCGGGGTCGCAGCCCCCATCGCCCTGATCGCCATGCGGCTGATCCAGGGCCTGGCGCTGGGCGGGGAGTACGGCGGGGCGGCCACCTATGTCGCCGAGCACGCGCCGCCGGGCAGGCGAGGGCTCTACACCAGCTGGATCCAGACCACCGCGACGGTCGGCCTCTTCCTCAGCCTGGTGGTGATCCTCGCCGTGCGGCTGACGGTGGGTGAGGACGCCTTCGCGGCTTGGGCCTGGCGCGTCCCGTTCCTGGTCTCGGCCCTCTTGCTGGGCGTCTCGCTGTGGATCCGGCTGAAGCTCGACGAGAGCCCGGTGTTCCGGAAGATGGTCGAGGAGGGCCGGGGCTCGAAGAAGCCGCTGGCGGAATCCTTCGCCCGCTGGGGCAACCTGAAGCTGGTGATCCTGGCGCTGGTCGGCCTCACCGCCGGCCAGGCGGTGGTCTGGTACACCGGCCAGTTCTACGCCCTCTTCTTCCTGGAGAAGACGCTGAAGGTCGACGGGGTGACCACCAATACCCTGGTGGCGGTGGCGCTGATCCTGGCGACGCCGTTCTTCGTGGTGTTCGGCTGGCTCTCGGACAAGGTGGGCAGGAAGCCGATCATCCTGGCCGGCTGCCTCCTGGCCGCGCTCACCTACCAGCCGATCTTCAAGGCCCTCACCGCCGCCGCCAATCCGCAGCTCGCCGCCGCCTCGGCCACGGCGCCCGTGCGGGTGATCGCCGATCCGGCCGACTGCGCCTTCCAGTTCGACCCGGTCGGCCGCCAGACCTTCGCCAGCTCCTGCGACGTCGCCAAGGCGGCCCTGACCCAGGCCGGCATCTCCTATGAGAACGTCCGCGCCGCGCCCGGCTCCATCGCCGTCGTCCAGGTGGGCGAGCAGGCCGTGCCGAGCTTCGACGGCGAGGCGATGCCCAAGCCCGCCTTCACCGCCACCCGCGCCGCCTGGCAGGCCAAGCTGAACGCGGCCCTCACCGAGGCCGGCTATCCGGCCAAGGCGGACCCTGGGCGGGTGAACAAGCCGCTGGTGGTGGGCCTGCTCTTTCTGCTCGTGCTCTATGTGACCATGGTCTACGGGCCGATCGCCGCGGCGCTGGTGGAGATGTTCCCGGCGCGCATCCGCTACACCTCCATGAGCCTGCCCTACCACATCGGCAACGGCTGGTTCGGCGGCTTCCTGCCCACCACCGCCTTCGCCATGGTGGTGGCGCAGGGCAACATCTACTTCGGCCTCTGGTACCCGATCGCCATCGCGGCGGTGACCTTCCTGGTCGGCCTTTTCCTCGTCCGCGAGATGCGCGGCGCGGACATCGACGCGTGAGATCCCGCATGATCCGACAGCTCGCCGCCCTGGCCCTCGGGCTCTGCGCCCTCGCCGCTCCGGCCGCCGCGAGGCCCGCCGACGAGAACCGCGCCGTCGCGGGCCTTCAGGCGCCGGCGGAGATCCTCGTCGACCGCTGGGGGATCGCCCACATCTATGCGGGCAGCACGCGCGACGCCTTCTTCCTGCAGGGCTACAACGTCGCCCGCGACCGGCTCTGGCAGATCGACCTGTGGAGGAAGCGCGGCCTCGGCCTCCTCGCCCGCGACTTCGGCGCGAGCTACGTCCCGCAGGACCGGGCCGCCCGCCTCTTCCTCTACCGCGGCGACATGGAGCGCGAGTGGGCCGCTTACGGCCCCGACGCCAGGGGCTACGCCGAGGCCTTCGTCGCCGGGATCAACGCCTATGTCGGCGAGATCCGCGCCGGCCGCCCGCTGCCGGAGGAGTTCCGCATCGCGGGGACAAAGCCCGATCTCTGGAAGGCCGAGGACGTGGTTCGCATCCGGAGCCACGGCCTGACCCGCAACGCGGCCGCCGAGGTCGCCCGGGCGCGCGTGGTCTGCCTGGGCGGCCTCGAGGCGGCGCGCCTGCAGAAGAAGCTCGAGCCGGACTGGACGCTGAAGGTCCCCGAGGGGCTCAACCCCTGCGATGTCCCGCAGGACGTGCTCGCCGACTATGCCCTGGCGACCCAGGGGGTGCGCTTCGAGCGCACGGCGCCGCTGAAGATCGCGGCCGACATCCCGGCGGACGCCATCGGCTCCAACAACTGGACCATCGCGCCCAGTCGCACCGCCACCGGCCGGCCGATCCTGGCCAATGACCCGCACCGCGAGCATGGCGCGCCCTCGCTGCGCTACATCGTGCACATGGAGGCGCCGGGCTTTTCGGCCATCGGCGCGGGCGAGCCGGCCCTGCCGGGCATCTCCATCGGCCACAACGGGACCATCGCCTTCGGCCTGACCATCTTCGCCGCCGACCAGGAAGACCTCTACGTCTACGAGACCGACCCGGCCGACCCGCTGCGCTACCGCTACAAGGACGGCTGGGAGCGCATGAGCGTGGTGCGCGAGGCGATCCCGGTGAAGGGCGGCGGCGTAGCGGAGGTCGAGCTCGCCTTCACGCGACATGGCCCGGTGGTGAAGCGCGAACCGGGCAAGGGCCGCGCCTATGCGATCCGCAGCGTGTGGGGCGAGCCGGGGACCTCAGCCTATTTCGGCTCGGTCGGCTACATGACCGCCAAGGACTGGAAGGGCTTTTCAGGCGCCATGGAGAACTGGGGCGCGCCGTCGGAGAACCAGGTCTATGCGGATACTTCCGGCAACATCGGCTGGATCGTCGGCTCGCGCACGCCAAAGCGGCCAGGGTGGGACGGTCTTTTTCCCGTTCCCGGCGACGGCCGATACGAATGGGATGGGTTCCTGAGGGCCGAGGAACTGCCCGCCAGCTTCAACCCGGCCAAGGGCTGGTTCGCCACCGCCAACGAGATGAACCTGCCGGAGGGCTACCCCGCCGAGCGCAAGGTCGGCTTCGAGTGGTCGAACGACGCGCGGGTGCGGCGCATCTCCGAGGTGCTCGCGGCGAACGGCAAGGTCACCCTCGCCGACGCCATGGCGCTGCAGACCGACCCGACCAACATCACCGCCCGCCGCCTGCAGGCGCTCCTGAAGCCGCTGTCCTCGCGCGACCGCGACACCCAGGCGGCGCTCGACCTGGTGCGCGGCTGGGACGGCCGCGCCGCCGCCGACAGCGCCGGGGCGGCGGTCTATGAGGTGTGGACCGTCAAGCACCTGGGCCGTGCGACGGTCGCCAGGGCGACGCCGGCGGCCGCGCGGGCGGCGGTCGGGGGCGGCGACCTGGCGGCGGTGCTCGACCTCCTGGAAGCGCCCGACGCCAGCCTCGGCGCCAAGCCCGCCGAGGCGCGGGACGCCATTCTCGCGGAAAGCCTGAAGGCGGCGTTCGAGGAAGTGCGGGGCAAGCTCGGCCCCGACCCGGCCCGCTGGCGGTGGGGCGACCTGCATCAGGCGAGGTTCGAGCACGCCCTGACGCCGCTGGCCGACGAGGCCGAGCGCGCCCGGCTCGCCGTCGGCCCCGCGCCGATGGCCGGGACCATGCTGAGCCCGCTGGCGGCCAGCTGGCGGCCGAACGACTACCGCGTGGTCGCCGGCGCCTCGTTCCGCATGGTGCTGGACGTGGGCGCATGGGACAACAGCCGGGTGATCAACACGCCCGGCCAGTCCGGCGAGCCGGCGAGCCCGCACTTCGCCGACCTCTTCGACAAATGGTCCAGGGGCGAGTACGTGCCGCTGGCCTATAGCCGCCAGGCCGTGGAGGCGGCCGCCGAGCGGCGCATCCGCCTGACGCCGCCCTAGAGCGCGCAGGCGGAAGTGGAAGCCGGTTCCGCCGACTAACGCGCTCTAAACCTTGGACTCTAGCCGGGCGCCGGGCGGGCGCGCTGGTTGTAGAGCAGCTTGGCGCGCCGTTCGCGTTCCTCCGGGGTGAGGCTGGCCGGGTCCTCTGGGGCGCCGGCGGTCACCGCCATGCCGCGCTGCACCGCCGGGCGGGCGGAGAGCTCCTCGAACCAGCGCTTGAAGTGCTTGAACTCGTCCAGGTCCTGGCCCTGGCCCTTCCAGTTCACCGTCCAGGGATAGGAGATCATGTCGGCGATGGAGTATTCATCGCCGGCCAGATAGGGGCGGTCGTAAAGGCGGTTGTTGAGCACGCCGTAGAGCCGGTTCACCTCGTCGGCGAAGCGGCGCCTGGCGTAGGACTGGTCGCCCTTGTCCTCCGTCAGGCGATGGAAGTGGCCGTACTCGCCGGTCTTCGGCCCCTGGTTGGCCATCTGCCAGATCAGCCACTGGGTGACCTCCCATTTGCCGCGCAGGTCCTGCGGATAGAAGCGGCCGTATTTCTCGCCGAGATAGAGCATGATGGCGCCGGACTCGAAGATGCTGAGCGGTCCGCCGCCGTCCTTCGGCTCGGTGTCGACCAGGGCCGGCATGCGGTTGTTGGGGCCGATCTTCAGGAAATCCTCGGTGAACTGGTCGCCGCGGCCGATGTTGCAAGGGACCACCCGGTAGGGGACGCCGAGTTCCTCCAAGAGGATGGTGACCTTCTTGCCGTTCGGCGTCGGCCAGTAGTGCAGTTCAAGCATGCCGTACCTCCACGACCGGGAGCCTAGCCACCGATCCTCGCCGAGTCTCCCCGGTCAGCGGGCGATGGGATGCGCCATGTGATCAAGTATACAAATCATCCCGTTGTCGATCTCGTGCAACGAATGCAGTAGTTGAAAGAATTGATAAATTCTCACGAGCCGTCACGTGTGCGTGACGAATCTGTCATATTAGCTTCACAAAAGCTCGGAAATGGGTATCGTTCCTCCAGTGCTTCGCGTCCAACGCGAGGCCGAGGAGGGAACGAAAAGTGATCAAGATTGCAGTTGGCGCTCTGGCGGCGACCCTGGTGCTGGCGTCCGGCGCGATGGCCGGCCCGCAGACCGTAGCGCGCTCGGCCGACAGTGCGGCCAAGAACGCGGTCAGCGGCCAGGACGCCAAGGTGATGGTCTACGTCTGCGACCGCTCCGACGAGACGCGCCGGGCCTTCAAGCGCGAGTACGGCGCGCAGGAGTTCGTCACCGCCGACAGCGTCCAGCGGGTCAGCGACGTGGCCACGCCCAAGTGCATGACCGCCGCCGAGCTGCGCCGCTACAAGGAGCGCTACGCGCGCTAGAGCGCGTCAGGCGGAGCCGAAAAGCTGTATCATCCCGGCCGGAAGCCCGCGAAGGCGGGCTGTAGAGCCGGGACCCAGGCGGTTCTGCAGTGCATCTGGCCCTGGGTCCCGGCTCTCCGCTGCGCTGCGGCCGGGATGACACCTTGGCATTGATTTTCCTGATCTAAGGGTCGGGCAGTAGCAGGGTGCAGGCTTTAGGTCAGAGGCCGAGCGCCGCCTTCACCGCGCGCCAGTCGATGAGCTTGTAGTTCTGGCGCACGCGGGTGGCGCTGGTGGCCTCACCCTCGGTGTCCACATCGTCCTGGGTGACAATCAGGCCTTCGGGGAAGGCGCCGACCGGCCCGCCGAGGGCCGCCACGCCGTCGGTGCCCGTCACATTGTCCACCCCGTTCGCCGCCACCGGCGAGAAGCGGCCGGCGTAGACCGGCTCGGGGCCGTCCACCCGCCAGACGGCGAAGGCGCTGTCGCCCTGGCTCGAGGCGATCAGCCAAGTCTTCCCGCCCTCTTTCAGCAGGGTCAGCCCCTCGACATCGGGCGTCAGCATGGCCGAGGGCGCCGCGGCGAACTGGCTGCGGGCGGCGCCGGACGCCGGGTCCAGCCCGTAGCGCCAGACGCCCTTGGCCTCCTCGCCGACATAGAGCGCGCCGGCCGCGTCATCGACCACGCAGCCCTCCGACTGCGAACCGACGGCGAAGCTGCGGGTCTCGCGCGCCGCCGGCTTGCCGCCCTCGGCGGTCACGTCGAGCTGTTTGACGTCGCCGTCCTTGCCGATCAGGACCGCTATGAAGGCGTCCCCCAGCCGGCCCATGCAGAAGCCGTAGGGCTCGCTCACCGCCACCGGGATCACGCCCCAGGGCCGTGTCTCCAGGGTGGCCGGGTCGAAGAGATAGAGCGCGATCCCCATCCGCGCCCGGTCGCTGACCCCGACCAGCACCTGCGCCTTGCCATCGACGACGAAGCCGCCGCGCAGGTCGACGTTGTTCAGCGGACCTTCCTTGAGGAACTGCCGCACCGAGCCGTCGAGGTTGTAGACATAGAGCCCGGCCTGCTTGTCGGTGCCGAAGATCACCGCCCGGCTGGGGTCGGCCGGGTCGGCCCAGATTTCCGGATCGTCGGCGGCGTCGGCGCTCAGGGTGGCGACGGCCTGGGTCTCGCCGGCCACCGGCACGGGGGTTCCGGCGCCCACCGTCATCCGCGGGCTGTCGGAAGCCGCCTCAGGGTCGAGCGCCGCACAGCTGGATAGCAAGGTTATTGCCGAAGCTGTCGCAAAACTGAAGCAAATCTGCCGCCAACACGTCACTGGCCCCACTCCCGGCGCAAGATTAATCCGCGGCGGCGAAAAAACATGCGTCGCCGTAGCGGTCAACCGGCGGGGCGCTTTCGGGGGTATTCATATGAAACGCAGCGCAATTCTCGCGTGGGGCGCCGCCGTGGCGCCTTTGGCTTTCGCGTCCGCCAGCTGGGCCCAGGCCGATTCGGCCCCGGCGCTCGACGACGCGACCCCCGTCGAGGAACTGATCGTCACCGGCGCCATCGCCTTCCGCGACCGGACGGCGGACGTCAACCCGGTGCTCTCCTACGACCTCAACTACTTCCAGCGCTTCGAGCCGGTATCGGTGGGCGAGATGCTGAAGCGCGTGCCGGGGGTGACCTTCACCTCCGACGTCCTGGAATTCGACGGCGTCTCCATGCGCGGCCTGCCGCCGGGCTACACCCAGATCCTGATCAACGGCCGCAGGGCGCCGGGCGGCGAAGGCGACCGCAGCTTCTTCGTCGACCGCATCCCGGCCGAGCTGGTCGAGCGCATCGAGATCATCAGGAGCCCCCGCGCCGACCAGCCCAGCGACGGCATGGCCGGCTCGCTGAACGTGGTGCTGAAGGAAGGCGCCAACCTCGAGGGCGGCCTCGTCAAGCTCGGCGCCCTGATCAACGAGGACGGCAAGGTCCGGCCCTCCGGCGCGATCGCCTGGGCGGGCTCGTCGGGCGACACCTCCTACTGGGCGGCGCTGAACTACCAGGGCCGGCGCAATCCGAAGAAGAAGGTCTCGCTGCGCTACGAGGGCGAGTTCGACGAATTCGACAACACCGAGCTGCAGGAGGACACCCGCGACGGCGTCGACATCTCCGCCAACGGCGAGGTGACGCACCGCTGGGACGGCGGGCGCATCCGCGTCTCGGGCCTGGTGATCGACACCGACCGCGACGAGGACGAGACCTCGCTGGTCTACGAGGACGAGGCGGCCACCGAGTTCGAGGAGTTCGAGATCCAGGCCGAGCGGATCGAGCAGCGCACCTACGCCCTCGAGTTCGACGGCAAGTTCGAGGTGGGGCCGGGCGAGCTCGACCTCGACCTCGGCTGGTCGGGCTATCGCGAGCACACCACCGCCGCCGTCGAGGTGGGCGAGGAGGAAGACCTCTCCGACCGCGAGCTCGACGAGTTCGTCGACCTCGACATCGAGGACGACGAGTGGGGCGCGGGCGCGGCCTATACGCTGAAGTCCGGCCTCGTCGAGGTGAAAGGCGGCGTCGACCTCCTGCGCAAGACCCGCGACGGCGCCGAGGTGG
>DASPLZ010000457.1:0-5067 GCA_035627295.1 Phenylobacterium sp.
TCCCTGAACTCCAAGGACCCTGACGGTCCGGTCGAGGCCGAGGTGCAGGGCGAGCAGAAGGGCGGCCGCTTCGCCGGCGCCGCCCGCGAGACGCGCGACATCATCAGTCAGCCGGCCAAGGACGTCGGCATCATGCGCACCAAGATTCCGCCGGTGCTGATCGAGGCCGCCAGCTCGCCCTACAGCCTCTCGGGCCTGAAGACCTGCCGGCAGATCTCCGGCGAGATCATCGAGCTCTCGACCGTGCTCGGCCCCGACTACGGCGCGCCGCCGCCCGTCCCGCGCGGCCGGGCCGGCGCGATCGCCTCGGCCGGCGGCAGGGCGGTGGTCAACTCCATCATCCCCTTCCGCGGGGTGGTGCGGGAAGTCACCGGAGCGGCTCCCGCCGAGCGGCAGTACAACGCCGCGGTCGATGCGGGCCTGGCCCGCCGCGGCTTCCTGCGCGGAGTGCACCAGACGAGGAAGTGCAAGACCCCGACCTAGCGGCTCATTCGGGCGGATCGGCCAGCGACAGCGGCGGGGTGACCGCCTCCAGCGGCTTGCGCTCGGCCGCGAAGCCGAGGGTCCAGGCGGCCAGGGCGCCCAGCAGCATCAGCCCGCCGCCGAGGGCGTAGCCATACATGATCTGGCCGCGCTCGCCCGACTGGATCAGCGCCCCGAACAGCGCCGGCCCGCCCAGGCCGCCGACCAGGGTGCCGAAGGCGTAGAAGATCGAGATGCTGACCGCCCGCGTCTCCAGCGGGAAGCTCTCGCCGATGGTGAGGTAGGCCGCGCTGGCCCCGGCGGAGGCGAAGAAGAAGATCACCGTCCAGGCGATGGTCTGCTGCGTGGCGTCCAGGGCGCCGGCGCGGAAGAGGAAGCCGGTCCCGATCATCAGCAGGCCCGCAAGGCCGTAGGTCAGGGTGATCATCGGCTTGCGCCCGACACTGTCGAAGAGGTGGCCGAGCAGCAACGGCCCCATGAAGTTGCCGGCCGCGAACGGCAGGATGAACCAGCCGATGTTCTGCGGCGCGATCCCGTAGAAGCGGCTCAGCACCATGGCGTAGGTGAAGAAGATGGCGTTGTAGCAGAAGGCCTGGGTGGCCATCAGGGTGACGTTGAGCACCGTCCGCTTCGGATAGGTGCGGAAGAGCGCGCCGGCGATCTGCAGCCAGCTGGCGTGGCCCGCCCGGCGCAGGAAGATGCGCGGCAGTTCCTCCTCGGGCAGCGGGCCGCGGCGGGCGACGATATCGGCCTCGATGCGCGCGACGATCGCCTCGGCCTCCTCCGGCCGCCCGTGGGTCATCAGCCAGCGCGGGCTCTCCGGGAGCATGCGGCGCAGGAAGATGATCACCAGGGCCAGCAGCCCGCCGATCACGAAGGCGAGGCGCCAGCCGTATTCCTGCGGCACGAGGTCAGGATTCAAGACCAGCACCGAGCCGAACGCCCCCAGCCCCGCGCCCACCCAGAAGCTGCCGTTGATCGCCAGGTCCACCACCCCGCGCCGCCGCGCCGGGATCAGTTCCTGGATCGCCGAATTGATCGCCCCGTACTCGCCGCCGATCCCGGCGCCGGTGATGAACCGGAAGAGCACGAACGACCAGAAGTCCCAGGAAAAGCCGGTGGCGATGGTGCCGATCAGATAGACGAACACCGTCACCGTGAAGAGCCGCTTGCGCCCGAACCGGTCGGTCAGCCGCCCGAAGACCAGCGAGCCCAGCACCGCGCCGGCGATGTAGGCGCTGCCGGTCAGGCCCACCTCCGTGGCGGTGAGGTTCAAGGCGCTCGGCGCGGCGATGGCCGGCGAGAGCGAGCCCACCACCGTGACCTCCAGCCCGTCGAGGATCCAGATGATCCCGAGCGCCGCCACCACCAGCCAGTGGAACCGGCTGAACGGCAACCGATCGAGCCGGGCCGGCACGTCGGTCGAGAAGATCACGTCGGGGGTCTTGGCCAACCGGGTTGCGCCTCCCTGCATCTGTCGGTCCCGGTAACGCTCGCCGCGCCGTTGGGATGCCGTTCGCGTCGTCCGCGACGCCCGTCCTGGGCGGCCTCTGATACGACGGGTCGCCCTCCGGCGGCGCGCCGGTCACGCGATTGTCAAGCTCGCCGGGCGCGGAACGCCGTTCTGCGATGTTAAGGTTTGAGCGTGAGGGGCGCAGGGATGGGAGAACGAGGCGTGGACAATCATTCGGACACCGTGCTGCTGGTCTGCAGCGACGAGGAGCGCTCGCGCGACATCCTGGAACGGCTGGTCGAAGGCGGGTTCGGCGTCGTCGGACCCGCGCCCAACGCCGCCCTGGCCCTGGCGCTGGCCGCCCAGGCCGCGCCGACCGTCGCGCTGGTCGCCCGCCCGCCGACCGGCCGCCGGGACGCGGCCGAACTGGCGGACGCCCTGATGAGCCAGTGGGGCATCGGTTCGGTGGTGCTGGCCGACGCCCTGGGCGAGGGCCTGCTGCTCGAGGACGACCCCAGCTGGGCGCCGCGGCCGCAGCAGCAGGCCCGCCTGAGGCGCGCCCTGGGGGTGTTCGAGGCCGAAGCGGGCGAGCCGCTCCACTAGAGCGTGACAGCCGCAAGTGGACGCCGGTTGCGGCGGCCGTCACGCTCTAAACTTTTGAAGATAGACCCTTTTGATCCGGTTCAAGTGATCTCGCTTGAACCGGAAAGGGTCTAGGCCTCCAGCTCGATGTCCCAGTAGAGGTAGTCCAGCCAGCTCTCGTGCAGGTGGTTCGGCGGAAACCTGCGCCCGTGCTCCTGCAGCTCGTAGCTGGTCGGCCGGCGGGGATGGCGATGCGGGTGCATGTGCGCCTCGGCCGGCGTGCGGCCGCCCTTGCCGAGATTGCAGGGCGCGCAGGCGGTGACGATGTTCTCCCAGGTGGTGCGCCCGCCGCGCGAGCGGGGGATCACATGGTCGAAGGTCAGCTCCTCGCCCGAGCCGCAGTACTGGCAGGCGAAGGCGTCGCGCAGGAAGAGGTTGAAACGGGTGAAGGCCGGCGGCCGGTTCTGCGGCACATAGCTCTTCAGCGCCACCACGCTGGGCAGGCGCATCTCGAAGGACGGCGAATGGACCTTGTGGTCATAGGTCGAGACCACGTCGACCCGGTCCAGGAACACCGCCTTGATCACCTCCTGCCAGGGCCAGAGGGACAGGGGATAGTAGCTGAGCGGCCGAAAATCGGCGTTCAGGACAAGCGCGGGCCAGCCGCTGGGGGGCCTGGTCAGCACCTGCATGGCGCGCCCCCGGAATGCTCAAAAACGATCGGACTGAAGACTCGCCTCCATCCTCTCTAAAGGCGGAGCGACAATCTCAAAGCGTCCCCCGCTGTGCGGGATATACGCCAGATTCGGCGACGGCTCCATGACGGAGCCTTGGCGGCCCGCGTCCCCGAACGCAAGACGCGTTCAGGGACGCGGGCGCGCTGCCCTTAGGCGACACCGACGGCCGCGAAGGCCGCGGAAACGCCCAGGCCCAGGAAGAGCAGGAGGGCGGGAACGAAGCGGTCGAGCGCGCGCTCGACGGAGGAAAGCGAAACGAGAGACATGACATTCGTCCTTTTTGTTGGAACCCCGGGGGAGCGGGGCCGTTCGATTTGAACGGTGCTTAGATAGCACCTATCTGAACGCCGTCAAGATGTATTTACGCATTTGGCGTATGCAAGTATGGTGACCCCGATGACCGACGCTGCGAACACCAACGAACCGCGCCCGTATCACCACGGCGACCTCAGCCGCGCGCTGGTGGATGCGGCGCGAAGGCTGCTCGAACAGGACGGTCCCAGCGCGCTCTCGCTGCGCGCGGTGGCGCGCGAGGCCGGCGTCAGCCCGGCGGCGCCCTATCACCATTTCAAGGACAAGAGCGAACTGCTCGACGCCGTCGCCCAGCAGGGCTGGGACATGCTCAACGTCCGCATGACCGAGGCGCGCGCCAAGGAGACCACGCTCGGCGACAAGCTGACGGCGCTCGGTGTGTCCTATGTGCAGTTCGCCCGCGAGCATCCGGCCCTCTATCGCGTGATGTATGACTGCTCGCGCGAGAAGGACATGCTGCCCGAGCACCTGCATGAGATGGACGACAGCGCCTACTGCCAGGTGCGCGACGTGATCGCCGAGGTCGGCGGCGAGCCGTTGAGCGAGCTCGACCTGGAACTCGCCACCACCGCCGCCTGGTGCGCCGCCCACGGCCTGGCCGAAATGGTCGCCTTCAAGCAGTTCGACCCGATGAAGGAAGCGCTCGGCGGCGACGAGGCCTTCCTGCGCGGGGTGTTCACCCACCTCGGCATCTTCGGCAGCGCCTACCACGAGCACTGACCCGTCCGGCGTGACCTTCGTCACCCGCTTCGCCCCCTCCCCCACCGGCTACCTGCACAAGGGCCACGCCTTCTCGGCCCTGACCGCCCACGCGGCTGCGCGGGAGGCCGGCGGCCGCTTCCTGCTGCGCATCGAGGACATCGACGCCACCCGCTGCCGGCCGCAGTTCGAGGCGGCGATCCTTGAGGACCTGGCCTGGCTGGGTCTGGACTGGGAGACCCCTGTCCGGCGCCAGTCGGAACACATGGCGGACTATGAGGCCGCACTGGACCAGCTTCGCGGGCGCGGCCTCGTCTACCGCTGCTTCCGCACCCGCAAGGAGATCGCCGAGGACATCGGCCGCGCCCCGCATGGACCGATGGAGGCCTTCCGCGGCCGGCCCCTGCCTCCCGGCGAGGAAGCGGCCCTCCTGGCCCAGGGCCGCCCCTTCGCCTGGCGGCTTTCGCTGGACGCCGCCCTCGCCACGCTGGACGCGGCCGCGCTGACCTTTCGCGAGGAAGGCGGCGAGGCGCCCGTCGTCCTGACCGCCCGCCCCGGGCTCGGCGGCGACGTGGTGCTGGCGCGCAAGGACGTCGGCGTCGCCTATCACCTGGCGGTGGTGGTCGACGACGCCCTGCAGGGCGTCACCCATGTGATCCGCGGCGAGGACCTGGCCGAGGCGACCCACGTGCAGCGGCTGCTGCAGGCGCTGCTGGACCTGCCGACGCCGGTCTACCGCCACCACGGCCTGCTGACCGGCCCCGACGGCCGCCGCCTCGCCAAGCGCGACCTTGCGCCGAC
>DASPLZ010000458.1:0-3316 GCA_035627295.1 Phenylobacterium sp.
GGCCTTGTTGAGTCCGGTGAGGCCGCCGTAGTGCCGCTCGTTCAACCGCCAGTCCTTGACGAACTCCAGGTCGCCCTGACCGGCTTCGGCGAGGGCCGTCTCGCCGGTGCGGATCGCACGGGTCAGCACCGAGGTGTAGGCGCGGTCGACGTGCAGGCCCGCGGCCTTGATCAGTTCGCCGGCCTTCCGGGCCTCCGCCTCGCCCTGCGGCGTCAGGTCGACGTCGACCCAGCCCGTGAAGCGATTCTCCAGGTTCCACTGGCTCTGGCCGTGGCGGATCAGGATGAGCGTGGGCATGCAGCCTCCGGGGGAGCGGGGCTTCCGGCTAGGCGCCGCGTCCTTCGCCGTCAAGCCTCGCGGTGGCGGCGCGGGCGTTCAGCGGCTATATCCCGCGCCGATGTCCGACCGGCTGTTCTTCTCAGGCGTGGGCGCGGTCGCCGCCGTGCTGATCGGCCTGGCGCTCATGTGGCCCCAGGGCCTGGGCGAGCGCTCGCCGCCGCCCTTCGGCCATTTCCCGACCCAGCGCACCCCGGAGGCCAGGGCCGCCATGCAGCGCGCCACCGACGCGGCCGCCAAGCGCGCCAACGAGGCCCGCCAGACCGTGCGCGACCTGCAGACCGAGGCGGTCACCGCCCCATGACCGACGCCGTCGCCGTCGGCCGCCGGGTGCTGCTCGCCGAGGCCGAAGCCCTTTCCGCCCTGGCCGAAACGCTGGGCGAGGCCTTCGCCGAGGCGGTCGAGACGCTGGCCCGCGCGGAGGGCCGCATCGTGCTCACCGGCATCGGCAAGTCCGGCCACGTGGCGCGCAAGATCGCCGCCACCTTCGCCTCGACCGGCGCGCCGGCGATGTTCGTCCACGCCACCGAGGCCAGCCACGGCGACCTTGGGATGATCGGGGCCGGCGACGTGATCCTGGCCCTCTCCAAGACCGGCGAGACCCGCGAGCTGGCCGACATCCTGGCCTACGCCAAGCGCTACGCCATCCCGCTGATCGCCATCACCGCCGCGTCGGGCAGCGCCCTCGGCCGCGCCGCCGACCTGGTGCTGCAACTGCCGGACGCGGCCGAAGCCACCGGCGCGCTGAACGCCCCCACCACCTCCACCACCCTGCAGATCGCCCTCGGAGACGCACTGGCGGTTGCGCTCCTGGAGCGGCGCGGGTTCACGCCGCAGGACTTCAGCGTCTTCCACCCCGGGGGCAAGCTGGGCGCCATGCTGCGCACGGTCGGCGACCTGATGCACCGGAGCGAGGAACTGCCGCTCGTGCCCCCGACCGCCTCGATGGCCGAGGCGCTGGTGGAGATGACGGGAAAACGCTTCGGCTGCGTCGGCGTGGTCGAGGATGGGCGGCTGGCGGGCATCATCACCGACGGCGACCTGCGCCGCCACATGGACGGGCTGATGGGCCACACGGCCGGCGAGGTGATGACCCGCGCGCCCCGCGTGGTCGCGCCCGACACCCTCGCCGCGGAGGCCCTGCGGCTGATGAGCGAACGCGCGCCGGCCGTGACCGTGCTGTTCGTGGTCGAGGGCGAGCGGCCGGTCGGCATCCTTCATGTCCACGACCTGCTGCGCGCGGGGGTGATGTGAGGCCGTGTGAACCGCTCTCCCTCCCCCTCGTGGGGAGGGTGGGCCGCGAAGCGGCTCGGGTGGGGGTCTTGCTGACTCGCCACAGAGCCGCCGATCGGCCGTTGTCCCCCACCCGTCTCGGCGCTGCGCGCCGATCCACCCTCCCCACAAGGGGAAGGGTTAAAGCTCAGTAACGGATTCCCCATGCTTCCCACGCCCCGCGCCGACCTCGTTCCCAATACGCCGGAGTACGAGGCCATCCCCCTGGTGAAGGCCACGGGCTTTCGCGAGTACGACGTGCGCTGGGTGCTGGAGAAGGAGCTCAACCTCCTCGGCCTGCAGGCGTTGGGCCTCGGCCTCGGAACCTACATCCAGCACCAAGGCAAGCGCCGCATCGTCGTCGGCCACGACTTCCGCAGCTATTCGCTGTCGGTGAAGCAGGCCCTCATCCTCGGCCTCCTCGAAGCCGGCTGCGAGGTGCTGGATATCGGCCTGGCCCTCTCGCCGATGGCCTACTACGCCCAGTTCGCCCTCGACGCGCCCTGCGTGGCCATGGTCACCGCCAGCCACAACGAGAACGGCTGGACCGGCGTCAAGATGGGCGCTCAGCCGCCGCTGACCTTCGGCCCCGACGAGATCGGTCCGCTGAAGGAGATCGTCCTCGGCGGCAAGGGCGAGCCGCGCCCCGGCGGCACGGTCACGCACATCGAGGGCTTCCGCGAACGCTATCTCGCCGACGTCGCCGCCCGCGCGAAGCTGTCCCGTCCGATCAAGGTGGTCTGCGCCTGCGGCAACGGCACGGCCGGCGCCTTCGCGCCGGAGGCCCTGCGCCGCATGGGCGCGGAGGTGATCGAACTGGACTGCGACCTCGACTGGACCTTCCCCCGCTACAACCCCAACCCCGAGGACCATGAGATGCTCATGGAGATGGCCAAGGCCGTCCGCGAACACGGTGCGGACTTGGCGCTCGGCTTCGACGGCGACGGCGACCGCTGCGGCGTGGTGGACGACACCGGCGAGGAGATCTTCGCCGACAAGATCGGCCTGATGCTGGCCCGCGACCTTTCGGCCCTGCACAGGGACGCCACCTTCGTCGTCGACGTGAAGTCCACCGGCCTCTACGCCACCGATCCGGTGCTGAAGGAGAACGGCGCGACCACCGTCTACTGGAAGACCGGCCACAGCTACATCAAGCGCAAGACCGCCGAGCTCGGCGCCCTGGCCGGCTTCGAGAAGAGCGGCCACTTCTTCTTCAACGCCCCCTACGGCCACGGCTATGACGACGGCCTGGTGGCGGCCGCCGCCATCCTCTCGATGCTCGACCGCAACCCCGGCAAGCGCCTCTCCGAGCTGAAGGCCGCCCTGCCGATGGCCTGGACCTCGCTCACCATGAGCCCGCACTGCGCCGACGAGGAGAAGTACGGCGTCGTCGACGAGGTGGTGGCCGAGTACCAGGCCCTGGCCGATGCCGGCGGGACGATCCTGGGGCGCAGGATCACCGAGGTGATCACCGTCAACGGCGTGCGCGTGGCGCTGGAGGACGGCTCCTGGGTGCTGGTCCGCGCCTCGTCCAACAAGCCCGAGATCGTGGTGGTCGTGGAGAGCACCCGCTCCGAGGACGACATGCGCGCCCTGTTCCGCGAGGAGGTGAAGCCCCGCCTCGCCAGGCGGCCGCAGGTGGGCGCCTACAACCAGGAGATCTAGCGGCGCACAAATTGCTGACCCGCGGACCTGTTGTGCCGTTGCG
>DASPLZ010000459.1:0-8516 GCA_035627295.1 Phenylobacterium sp.
CCACGCCGACGGCGGCGGCGACGAGATCGTTCCAGTAGAGCGCGAAGAGCCACAGGCCCACCAGGAAGATCGGCAGCCACTCCAGGGTGTTGGCCTGCACCCGGATGGTGCGCTCCAGATAGGGGTCGCCGACCATCGCCGGCGCGGCGATGCCGGTCTTGCCGCGCGCGCGGCCGACGTTCAGGCCCATCCAGAAGTAGACGAGGACAGCGGCGATGGTGACGAGCGCCACCCAGCCATGTGGTTGCATCTTGGTTCCCCCCGAGTCGCGCCAGACGGCGCGGCCGGTCGAGCTTGGCGCCGAAGCTGCGTCGCGGGAACCCTGGGCGGCGACTGATGCGTTTAGCCGCTGGGACCAGGACGGGAGCCCGCATGCAGGTCGAATCCACCGCCATCCGCGAGATCGACTACGACGACGCCCACGAAAAGCTGTTCGTGCGGTTCGAGAGCGGCGACCGTTACGTCTATGTGGGCGTTCCGGGCGAGGTGCACCGCTCCTTCGTCGAGGCGGATTCCAAAGGGCGATTCTTCGCCTACGAGATCCGCGACCGCTATCCGTACAACAAGCTGGACAGCTGAGGGACCTCGCGGGTCGGCCCTACGTCCTTCGCGACGCCCGCTCCGCAGGCTCCTCAGGATGACGAAAGCCGCACAGACCTGGTCATGGTGAGGAGCGGCGAAGCCGCGTCTCGAACCACGCAAGGCGCCTTCGCGACGCTGGCGTCCGTCAGTCGATCACGATCACCGTCCGGCAGACGTCTTCGTCACGCTTGCAGGCCTCGCGCAGCTCCAGCGCGCGTTTGCGGATGGCTTCGATCTCCGGCTTCATCTCCAGGGCCTTGCGGCGGGCGGCTTCGCCCTGGGCGCGGCCGGCCTCCGCCTGGGCCAGCGCCTGTTCGCGGATGCGGGCGATGTCCTCGCGGGTGATGACCTTGATGACCCGCGCGTGCTCGCGCACCCGGTCGGCATGGGCGCGGGCGATGTCGCCGGCCGCCGCGCCGTTGCGGCGCAGGGCCTCGGTGTGGTCCTCGATGGCGCGGCGCAGCTCCTCGACCGCGGCCTGCAGCCGGGCCTGGGCCAGCTCGATGCGGGCGGTGGAGCTGTCCGGCCCGCCGCGCGGCAGGGGCGCGCGCTCGGCCCGCGGCGTCAGCAGCGGCTGACCGGGGGGCGTCGGCGCGAAGGGGGCGGGCGGCGGCATCGGCGGCAGCGGGGCCGGCGGCGGCAGCGGCGCGAGCACGTCCGCGGGCGGCGGCGGGGCCGGCGGCGCGGGAGGAGCGGGCGGCGCAGCCGGGGCTGCGGCGAGCACGGCGGCCGCAAGCGCGGCGGCGAGATGGGTCATGGCGTTGGTCTCCGTCCTGGTGCGCCCAGGACGGGACGATGCGCGCAGAACGCCGGTCCGGCGACTTAAACCTTGGTAAGGCGCTAGGCCTTGCGATCGCGGCGGGCGCCGACCCGCAGGCGCAGGGCGTTCAGCTTGATGAAGCCGGCCGCGTCGCGGTGGTCGTAGGCGACCTTGCCTTCCTCGAAGGTGACCAGCTCCTGGTCGTAGAGCGAATAGGGGCTCTCGCGGCCGATCACGGTGACGTTGCCCTTGTAGAGCTTCACCCGCACCCGGCCGGTGACCTTCTTCTGGCTGTAGTCGATGGCCGCCTGCAGCATCTCGCGCTCGGGCGTGAACCAGAAGCCGTTGTAGATGAGCGATGCGTACTTCGGCATCAGCTCGTCCTTCAGGTGCATGGCCCCGCGGTCGAGGGTGATCGACTCGATGCCCCGGTGGGCGGCGAGCAGGATCGTGCCGCCGGGGGTCTCGTAGACGCCGCGCGACTTCATGCCGACGTAGCGGTTCTCGACGAGGTCGAGGCGGCCGACGCCGTTGTCGTGGCCGAGCTGGTTCAGCCTGGTCAGCAGGGCGGCGGGCGAGAGCCTCTCGCCGTCGATGGCGACCGGATCCCCGGCCTCGAAGTCCAGGGTGAAGACGGTCGGCTTGTCGGGCGCATCCTCCGGCGCGATCGTCCGCATATGGACGAATTCCGGCGCCTCGACCGCCGGGTCCTCCAGCACCTTCCCCTCGGAGGAGGAGTGGAGGAGGTTGGCGTCGACGCTGAAGGGCGCCTCGCCGAGCTTGTCCTTGGAGATCGGGATCTGGTGCTCGCGGGCGAAGTCGAGCAGGGCCTCGCGGCTCTTGAAGTTCCACTCGCGCCAGGGGGCGATCACGGTGATGTCGGGCTCGAGCGCGTAATAGGCCACCTCGAAGCGGACCTGGTCGTTCCCCTTGCCGGTGGCGCCGTGGCAGACCGCGTCGGCGCCGACCTTTCGGGCGATGTCGATCTGCGCCTTGGCGATCAGCGGCCGGGCGATGGAGGTGCCGAGCAGGTACTGGCCCTCGTAGACGGTGTTGGCGCGGAACATCGGGAAGACGAAGTCGCGGACGAATTCCTCGCGCAGGTCCGGCGTGAAGATGTTCTCTTCCTTGACGCCCAGCATGCGCGCCTTCTCGCGCGCCGGGCCGAGCTCCTCGCCCTGGCCGAGGTCGGCGGTGAAGGTGACCACTTCGGCGCCGTATTCGGTCTGCAGCCACTTGACGATGGTCGAGCTGTCCAGGCCGCCGGAATAGGCGAGCACGACTTTCTTGACGGAGCGGTCGGCCATCGGCGGGCGTCCTTAAGGCTAGGGTGCGGCGCGTTTACGGGGATAGGCCCGCGCGTCAACCCCTGGCGGGCGGCGCGAACCGGAACCAGCCGACGATGGGGTGGTCGAAGAGGGCGTCCTCGAGCCGCGCGCCCTGGCCGATGTTGTGCACCGCCAGCGGCCGGCCGGCGGCGCGGCGGTGATGCACGATGAGGATGTGCGGCAGGTTCCCCGGCAGCCGCTGGGTGACGAGGTCGCCGGCCTGCAGCGTGGCCGGGCCGGCCGGCAGGGGCAGGCTCGCGCCGCGCCGCCTAAGAAAGGTCTCCAGGTTCGGCACGCGGCGGTGGTCGATGTTGCGGTCGGGGCGCTTCAGGCCCCAGAGCCGGGGGTAGCGGGCGAAGTTGGCGGCCATGTCCTCGTGCACCAGCTTCTGCAGGTCGAGGCCGAAGGCCGTGCGGTAGGCGCGGATCACCACGTCGGTGCAGACGCCGCGGGCCAGCGGCACGTCGCCGTTCGGGTAGGCGAGGCGCGTGTAGGCCGGGTCGTAGGTCAGGGTCCGGCCGACCTGGCTCTCAGCAGCGGCCACCAGCCGCGCCTGCCAACCGGGCGCCTGCGCGGCGGCCGGCGTCGCCAAGGCGGAAAGGCCGAGGATCAGGCGGCGGCGGTCCATCGGCCCATGACGGCCAAGCTTTGCGGCGGAATGGCGTCTTTCCCTCCCCCTTGTGGGGAGGTGGGCGGCGCGGAACGCACCGGTCGGGTGGGGACCGCTGATTCCAGCGACGACGGCGAGTCAGCAAGACCCCCACCCGTCCCGCTGCGCGGTCCACCCTCCCCACGAGGGGAGGGAGAGCCTACACCGTCACCTGCGCGCCCATCTCCACCACGCGGCCGGGGGGGATCTTGAAGAAGTCGGTCGGGTTCGCCGCGTTCTTCATCAGGAAGATGAACAGCTTGTCCTGCCAGAGCGGCATGCCCGACTGCGCCGAGGGCACGATCGAGCGGCGGCCGAGGAAGAAGCTGGTGGCCATGATGTCGAACTTCAGGCCCTGCTTGCGGCAGAGCGAGAGGGCCTTGGGGATGTTGGGGCTTTCCATGAAGCCGTAGTTGACGTGCAGCGTCTTGAAGTCGGCGTTGACCTCGCCGATCGAGACCCGCTCGCTCTCGGGCACCCGCGGCGTCTCGGCGTACTGCACGGTGAGGATCACGTTGCGCTCGTGCAGCACCTTGTTGTGCTTGAGGTTGTGCATCAGCGCCACCGGCGCGACATCGACGTCGGAGGTCAGGAAGATCGCCGTGCCCGGCACCCGGTGCGGCTCGCGGGCGGCGAGGATCTCGGTGAGCTCCGGCAGGGGCACCGAGTCGCGGCGGGTCTTGTCGGTGAGGATCTGCGCCCCGCGCCGCCAGGTCCACATGATCACCACGATGCCGCCGCCGATGGCCAGCGGCACCCAGGCGCCTTGCGGGATCTTCAGCAGGTTCGAGCCGAAGAAGGACAGGTCCACCACGCCGAACAGCGCGACCAGGCCGATCGCCTGCCAGAGTGGGCGCTTCCACATGAAGCGAAGGATCACGAAGAACAGCAGGGTGTCGACGACCAGGGCGCCGGTCACCGCCACGCCATAGGCGGCGGCGAGGTTCGAGGAGTTCTGGAAGATCGCCAGCAGGGCCAGCACGCCGACCATCAGGAAGACGTTGATCTGCGGCACGAAGATCTGCCCCGCCTGGGTCTCGGAGGTGCGGCGGATGTCGATGCGGGGGAGCAGGCCGAGCTGAACCGCCTGCTGGGTGATCGAGAAGGCGCCGGTGATCACCGCCTGGCTGGCGATGATGGAGGCCATGGTCGCCAGGATCAGGATCGGCCAGTAGGCGACCTCGGGGATCATCTCGAAGAACGGGTTGAACCGCGCGCCCGGGTGGCTCAGCACCAGGGCCCCCTGGCCGTAGTAGTTGATCAGCAGGCTGGGCAGGATCAGAACCGCCCAGGCGGCGCGGATCGGGCCTTTGCCGAAATGGCCCATGTCGGCGTAGAGCGCCTCGGCCCCGGTGACGGCCAGAAAGACGCTGCCGAGGATGACGAAGCCCAGGAAGCCGTTGTCGATCAGGAAGAGCGCCCCGTAGTGCGGCGAGAGCGCCCGAAGGATCGACGGGTCGTCGCTGATGTGGATGGCGCCCAGGCCCGCCAGCACCAGAAACCAGAGGGCGGTGATGGGCCCGAAGAAGCGGCCCATGCTGGCCGTGCCGCGCGACTGGACCAGGAAGAGGGTCACCAGGATCACCGCCGAAATCGGCAGCACGAAGGGCGCCACGCCGCGCCCCAGGCCCGGCGCCTCCTTCAGGCCCTCCACCGCGCTGAGCACCGTGACGGCCGGGGTGAGCACTCCGTCGGCGTAGAAGAGCGCCGCCCCGATCATGCCGAGGAAGATCAGCCAGCCGGACCGGCGCGGCAGGAAGCGCTGGCCGAGGGCCATGAGCGCGAGCGTGCCGCCCTCGCCCTTGTTGTCGGCGCGCATGATGAAGACGACGTATTTCAGCGTCACCACGATGATCAGCGCCCAGGTGATCAGCGAGACCACGCCGAGCACCGCCAGCTCGGCGGCGCCGCCGCTGCGCGAATGGGCCAGCGCCTCGCGCATGGCGTAGAGCGGGCTGGTCCCGATATCGCCGAACACGACCCCCACGGAGCCGAGGGCGAGGGCCCAGAACCCCTCGCCGTGCGACTGGCCGCGCGCATCGGTGTCGGGCGCGCCGCCGTTGGCTGCCTCGGCCATCAAGTTCTCCGCGGGGCGGCCGGGGACCCGAATCCCCAGGTAAGGCGGCCCCCCGCCGTGGTGCGGCGGGCGCGATACACCCATTGCGGCGCAGGTTCAATCGCGACGCTGGGCCGCGGCTGGCGGGCGGGTTTCATGTCGTGCCATAGGTCCGGCGATGCTTGAGCGTGCGCCATGACCCGCGGTTCCACCCGCCCCTCCGCCCGCGTCGCGCTGGTCACCGGGGCCTCGGCGGGGATCGGCGAGGCGTTCGCGCGGCTCTACGCCGCCGAGGGCTGCGACCTCGTGCTGACCGCCCGGCGAGAGGACCGGCTGCGGCGGCTGGCGGCGGAGCTCGGCGAACGCTTCGGCGTCGATGCGCAGGTGATCGCCGCCGACCTGGCCGATCCGGCGGCCCCGGCGGCGATCGTCGAGGCCCTGAGGGGGCGGCCGGTGGACATCCTGGTCAACAACGCCGGCTACGGCCTGCCCGGGGTCTATGCCGAGACCCGCTGGGCCGACCAGCAGGCGTTCCTGCAGGTGCTGCTGACCGCCGTCTGCGAGCTGACCCACCGCCTGTTGCCGGGGATGATCGCGCGCCGCTACGGCCGGGTGATCAACGTCGCCTCGCTGGCGGGCCTGGTCCCCGGCGGGCCCGGCTCGACGCTCTACGGGGCGACCAAGAGCTTCCTCGTCGGCTTCTCCGAGAGCCTGAACATCGAGACCGCCGAGAGCGGCGTGCATGTGACCGCGCTCTGCCCCGGCTTCACCTGGTCGGAGTTCCACGACGCGAACGGCGCCCGCGAGCGGGTGAACCGCAACGTGCCGCGCTGGGCCTGGCAGGACGCCGAGGCCGTCGCCCGCGCGGGGATGCGGGCCGTGGAGGCCAACCGCGCGGTCGCCGTGCCCGGTCTCGCCAACAAGGCCATCGCCTTGCTGGCGCGGCTGACCCCGGACGCTTGGGCGCTCGCCCTGATGCGCGCTCAGGCCGCACGCTTCAGGCAGCTCTGAGGCTGGTGATTGGGGCTTGAGGCCCCATCTGCTATGGCTCCCCGAAATCGCCAAGAGCCGCAGTTGTCCGTCACCCTCGACCTTTCGCGCCCCGCGCCCGCCAAGCCGCAGCCGGTGAACCTGGCCGGGCTGACGCGCGCCGAGCTGGCGGCGGCCCTCATCGAGGCCGAGGTGGTCAGGCCCGAAAAGGCGCGGATGCGATCCGGCCAGCTGTGGCGCTGGATCCACCACTACGGCGTCACCGACTTCGCGGCCATGACCGATGTCGCCAAGGAGACCCGCGCGGCCCTAGCGGAGACCTTCACCCTGGCCCGCCCCGAGGTGGTCGAGCGACAGGTCTCCAAGGACGGCACCCGCAAGTGGCTGATCCGCACCGCGCCGGGCATCGAGATCGAGACGGTCTATATCCCCGATGTCGGCCGGGCGGGCGCGCTCTGCGTCTCCAGCCAGGTGGGCTGCACGCTGAACTGCACCTTCTGTCACACCGGCACCCAGGCGCTGGTCAGGAACCTCTCCGCCGCCGAGATCGTGGCGCAGGTGCAGGTGGCCCGCGACGACCTTTCCGAATGGCCCTCGCCTAAGGAGGACCGCCGGCTCTCCAACATCGTCTTCATGGGCATGGGCGAGCCGCTCTACAATCTGGACAACGTCGCCGCCGCCATCGACATCATCGCCGACAACGAGGGGATCGCCATCTCTCGGCGGCGGATCACCGTCTCCACCTCCGGCGTGGTCAGCCAGCTGACGGCGCTGGGCGAGAAGACCCAGGCGATGCTGGCCATCTCCCTGCACGCCACCAACGATGCGCTGCGCGACGTGCTGGTGCCGCTCAACAGGAAGCACCCGATCGCCGAGCTGATGGCCGCGATCCGCGCCTATCCGGGCCTTTCCAACGCCCGCCGGGTGACCTTCGAATATGTGATGCTGAAGGGCGTCAACGACAGCCCGGCCGAGGCCCGCGCGCTCGTGCAGCTGCTCAAGGGCGTCCCCGCCAAGATCAACCTGATCCCGTTCAACCCCTGGCCGGGGACGCAGTACGAGTGCTCCGACTGGGCGACCATCGAGGCCTTCGCCGCGGTGCTCAACAAGGCCGGCTACGCCTCGCCGATCCGCACGCCGCGCGGTCGCGACATCCTCGCCGCCTGCGGTCAGTTGAAGAGCGAGAGCGAGAAGCTGCGGGCCTCTGCGCGGCGCAAGCTGGCGACGGCGGGCTGAGCGGCCCTGCGTCCTTCGAGACACCCGCTTCGCGGGCCCTCAGGATGACTATCTCAGCATGGGCTTAGTCATGGTGAGGAGCGGCGAAGCCGCGTCTCGAACCACGCACTGAGCCCCAGCCTCTTGCCCAAGGCCACGCCGTTCGTGGTAACCCTGCCGCCCCGGTAACCGAACCCCGCCCGAGGTCCGATGCCCCCGCAGCTGAATTCGCCGGAAGTCCAGGCGTTCGTCACCGGCTTTCCGATCGCCCTGCTGCATGCGGGCGCCACCCTCCTGCTGCTGATCGCCGGCGCGGGGCTCTACATCCTGCTCACCCCGCACCGCGAGATCGCCCTGATCCGCGACCGCAACGCCGCCGCCGCCCTGTCGCTGGCCGGGGTGATCGTCGGGCTGGCCATCCCGCTGTCGGTTTCGCTCGGCTCCTCCACCTCGCTGATCGAGGTGGCGCTCTGGGGCGTGGCGGCCATCGCCGTGCAGCTCTTGGTCTTCCGGCTGCTGGACTTCCTGCTGCGCGGCCTGCCGCAGCGCATCCAGGACGGGGAGATCTCCGCCGCCATCCTGCTCGCGGGCGCCAAGGTCGGCTCGGCCCTGATCCTCGCCGCGGCCTTCTCGGGCTGATCCCCGCGGCATGCGGTTTCCCCACCTGCCCGACTGGCTGGTCTACGCCGCCGTGGTGCTGGCGCTGCTGATCGCCGCGGTCGGGCGCCAGGAGAACGCCGACGCCCCGCCGCCGCCGCCGCCGGTCCCCGGCGGGGAGGACGCCCCGCTCGGCCCCGCCTCGCCCTTCGACCCCTCGGTGGTGGTCGAGGTGCCCGAACAGACCCGGCCCGGCTCGGGCACGGCCTTTTCCATCGACGACGGCGGCACCTGGCTGACCGCCCGGCACGTGGTCGACGGCTGCGCCCAGACGGCGAT
>DASPLZ010000460.1:0-2171 GCA_035627295.1 Phenylobacterium sp.
GCCGGGCCTTCGCGGCCGCGCGGCTCGCGCGGCGGAGCTTGGGGCTCCGCCCCCGGCGCGCTTCGGAGCGGCTTCCGCCCAGCTTCGGGCTGGGCAGGACCGGCAGGTCCGCAGGGCCGCGACGCCCTGCAGCCGGTTCCCCGCGAAGCCGCCCCTCCGCTTGCACCCCCGGTCTCGCCGACGGGCAGGGCTGCAGGCGCGCCTTGCGCCTGACAGCCAAGCCCCAAGGAGCTTTGTCATGACCACCCGGACCGAGACCGTGATCGAGAGCGGCGTCGAGATCGACGTGCAGCTGAACAGGCTGAAGAAGTCCCCGAAGAACGCCCGCAAGGTCCCGCACAGCGAGGCGGCCATCGAAGCGCTGGCGGCCAGCATCGGCGCCAAGCGGATGCTCCAGCCCCTGGTGGTGGAGCCGGAGGTGGACGGCGAAGGCCAGCCCACCGGCGCCTACTTCGTCACCATCGGGGAGGGGCGGCGGCTGGCCCAGCGGCTGCGCGCCAAGCGCGGCGAGATCAGGAAGACCGCCCCGATCCGCTGCGTCGTGGAGACTGCCCTGGACGCGGGGGAGATCAGCCTGGACGAGAACGTCACCCGCTCGGCCATGCACCCGGCCGACGAGTTCGAAGCCTTCCGCGAACTGGCTGAGCGGCGGGGCTTGGGCCCGGAGGAGATCGGCGCGCGCTTCGGCGTCTCGGCTGAGGTCGTCAAGCGGCGGCTGCGCCTGGGCGCCGTCAGCCCGAAGTTGCTGGCGGCCTACCGGCAGGGCGAGTTGACGCTGGATCAGGTGATGGCCTTCGCAGTCAGCGAGGACCACGCCCGCCAGGAGCAGGTGTTCGGTCAGTTGGCGGCGGCGGGGCGTAGCCCGCACCACATCCGCCGCGCCATGACCGAAGCCAAGGTCCCGGTCGGCGACCGCCGCGCGGTGTTCGTCGGCGTCGAGGCCTACGCCGAGGCGGGCGGGACCATCCTGCGCGACCTCTTCACCGAGGACGGCGGCGGCTGGTTGGAGGACGTGCCGCTGCTGGATCGGCTGGTCGCCGAGAAGCTGGACGGCCTCGCGCGCGAGGTCCGCGAGGCCGAGGGCTGGAAGTGGGCCGAGGCGCACCTGGACTACCCGCACGGCCACGCCTGTTCGCGGGTCTATCCTTCGCCGGTCGAACGCACCGAGGCCGAGGCCGCTGAGATCACCGCGATCTCCGACGAGTACGATGCGCTGACCCAGCAGTGGGCCGACGTGGAGGACCTGCCGTCCGAGGTCGAGGCGCGGCTGGCGGAGATCGACGCCATGCTCGAAGCCTACGGCGACGGCTACGCCTACGATCCCGCCGAGGTCGCGCGCGGCGGCGTGTTCGTGGTGCTGGGCTACGACGGGACCGCCCGCGTCGAGCGCGGCCTGATCCGGCCGGAAGACCTGCCGCCGCCGGACTCGAAGTCCGGAGCCGAACCCGGCGTGGGCGACGGGGAGGGCGCCCCGGCGGTCGGGGGCCGTGACCCGGAAGAGACGGAGGCGGACGAGGACGACGGCGGGCTGGCCCCGCTGTCCGACCGGCTGGTCGCCGACCTGACGGCGCACCGGACGCTGGCCTTGCGCGACGCCCTGGCCGACGACCCGGACGCCGCGCTGCTGGTGGTGGTGCATGCGGCGGTGCTGCGGACCTTCTATCCGGGGTGCGCGGCGACCTGCGCCGATGTCCGCTTCGTCTCCGCGTCCCTGGCCCGCGAGGCCGAGGGGATCGAGGACACCAAGGCGGCGCGGCGGATCGCCGAGCGGCACGAGGCCTGGGCCAAGCAGATGCCGCAGGAGGCGGCGGACGCCTGGGCCTTCGTGGTGGCCCTGGACGGCGACAGCCGCGCGGCGCTGCTGGCCCACTGCGTGGGCCTCACCGTCAACGCCGTACACGGCTGGGAGCGGCGCCCGCAGGCCTGGGCGCACGCCGACGCCCTGGCGGCGGCCATCAGCCTCGACATGACCGCCTACTGGACGCCGACCGCCCGCAGCTACTTCGGGCGGGTGACCAAGGCGCGGATCGCCGAGGCCGTGGGCGAGGCGGTGTCGGCAGACGCCGCCGAGCGGATCGGCGGCTTGAAGAAGCCGGAAATGGCCGAGGCCGCCGAGCAACTGGTCGCCGCCACCGGCTGGTTGCCGCCCTTGCTGCGGACGGCGTCCGCTG
>DASPLZ010000461.1:0-8538 GCA_035627295.1 Phenylobacterium sp.
CATCGCCGCCGACCCGCTCGCCGCCGCGCGCGACGCCGCCGGCCGGCTGCAGGCGGTGGTCGTCCTGAAGGGCGCGGAAACGGTGGTGGTGACCCCGGACGGCCAGGCCTGGCTCAACGCCGAGGGCGACCTCGGCCTGGGGACCGCCGGCTCCGGCGACGTGCTCAGCGGCGTGATGGCCGGCTTCCTGGCGCGCGGCGCCGCCCCCGCCACCGCCGCCATCTGGGCGGTCTGGACCCACGGCGAGGCCGGCCGCCGGCTCTCCGCCCGCTACGGCGGCCCGGGCTATCTCGCCCGCGAGATCGCCGGCGAACTCCCGGCCATCCTGGCGGAGCTGGCCTAGAGGCGTCGCCGCCTTGCGTGGTTCGAGACGCGGCCTTTCAGGCCGCTCCTCACCATGACGAGGCTTGTGCTGAATCCGTCATCCTGAGGAGCCCGCGCAAGCGGGCGTCTCGAAGGACGCACGGCCGCGCCGCTAGGCCGCCTCGGCGTCCGGCGCCACGAAGCCGGGGAAGCGGCGCATGTAGTCGATGAAGGCCTCGCTCAGGGCCTCGCCGCGCAGGTGATCCTTGCTCACCGGCAGCGGCGGCGAGGTGTAGGCCGCGTCGCGCCGCACCCGTTCGGGGAAATCGTGCCGCAGAATCGCCGCCCGGCCGATCAGCACATAGTCGCAACCGGCGGCGACCACCGCCTCGGCGTCCGCCGCGCTCATGATCTTGCCCGCCGCGCCCAGCCGCACCTCGCCGCGCGGCAGGTCGGTGAAATAGCTCAGCAGGCTGCGCCCCTTGTGCGCCTCCTCGGCCGGCTCCTTGAAGACATCCCAGAGTGAGAGGTCCAGGTAGTCGATCTTCCCGGCCGCCAGCACCTCGCCCGCCAGCTCGCGGATCTCCATCAGCTCCACGCCGAACCGCTCGGTGGAGAGCCTGAGGCCCAGCTGGAAGTCCGGCCGGCACTCAGCCCGGATCCCGTCGATGATCTCCCGCACGATCCGCGCCCGGTTCTCCAGGCTCCCGCCGTAGCGGTCATCCCGACGGTTGGTCTCCGCCGAAAGGAACTGGGTCAGCACATAGCCGTGCGCCCCATGCACCTCGACCCCGTCGAAGCCGGCCCGCTCGGCGCGCACCGCCGCGGCGATGAAGTCGTCGCGCAGCTGCTCCACCTCGGCGAGGCTCAAGGCCCGCGCCCCGGTCGCCGCGTCGTCGGAGGCCGAGACCGGCGTCCCCACCAGCTCGGCCGGCGAGCGCATCCCCGCATGGTGCAGCTGCATCGCCGCCACCGAGCCGTGCGCCTTGATCGCCGCCGCCAGCCGCGAGAGGCCCTTCAGGTGCTGGTCGCCGAACACGCCCAGCTGCCCCGGGAACCCCTGCCCCACCGCCTGCACATGCGCCGCGCAGGTCATGGTCAGGCCGAAGCCGCCCTCGGCGCGCTTCACCAGCCAGTTGAACTCCTCGTCGGAGAGCGTGCCGTCCGCATGGCTCTGCTGGTTGGTCAGCGGCGCCAGCATGAAGCGGTTCTTCATCGCCGGCCCACGGGCCAGGGGCAGCGGTTCGAAGAGCTTGGAGGTGGTCATGGAAGTTCCCGGTTGGACGGCCCGGTCGGAGTTAAGCGCCGCAGCGCCGCGGCGCAATCTCCCTCCCCCTCGTGGGGAGGGTGGGCCGCCGAAGGCGGGTCGGGTGGGGGTTCTTGCTGACTCGCCGCGGAGACGCTGGCTGGCCCGTAGCCCCCACCCGTCTCGGCGCTAGCGCGCCGATCCACCCTCCCCACAAGGGGGAGGGAGATCAGAGCGCCCGCACCGCCGCCGCGCCCCAGCCGACCGCCGCCGAACCCTGCGCCACACGGACCGTCAGCGGCGAGGGCGTCCCGCCGGGGAAGTCCTCGGCCTGCATGGCGGCGGTGTAGGTGAACCCCGGCGCCTCCACCTCCACGGCCCGCACCACCTCGCCGCCGTCCAGCACCTCCACCCGGTAGCGCTCGAACGCCTCGCCCAGCGGCGGCTCGAGGTCCCAGCCGTCGCCGCCGAGCCGCGCCCGCCGCATCCAAGTGATCGAAAGGTCCCCGCCCGCCGGCGTCATCCGCAGGTGCGCCGGCGACCAGGGCCGCAGCGCCACCGCGCTCCAGGTGAACCCGACCTCCGCCGAGCCCGGACCGCCCGGCGGCCCGCCCGCGGGAGCCGCGCGCCAGACGAGCGGCAGGCCGCGCTCGTCCAGCGCCACAGCCCCGCGCGCCAGGTCGCCGGCCAGCACCACCACCGCCGCGCCGGCCGGGGTCAGCGCCGCCATCGCCGGCTCGCTGCCGAGCTGGCCGCGCAGGAGACCCGTCAGCCGCCAGCGCTGCGGCCCCACCTGCTCGGCGAAGCGGAGCTGCAGCACCTCCCAGGCGCCGCCCGCTCCCCGCACCGCCAGCGCATTCGCCCCCGCCAGCACCGCGTCCGTCGGCCGGCTCTCCAGCCGCCCGGAGGCCAGCTCCACCTCCAGCACAGAGCCGGGGCTGAACCGATGCAGCGGCCCGGCCGGCAGGTCCGTGCGGGTCACCCCCACCGTCGCCGGCTGCGGAACCTGCGCCCGCACGGTCAGCGCCTCGGCGCTCGGCCCCGCATGCGCCTCCATCGCCCGCCACGGCTCGGCGGCCACCGCCACCAGCGGCCGCGCGTCGTCCTCGAAGCCGGGCAGCGGCGGTAGGTCCATCAGATGCAGCACTGGCGGCGACGGGGGCGGGATCGGCGGCGGCGGCGTCCAGCCGCCCGCAACCGCCGGGGCCAGCTCGCCCGGCTCGGCCAGCGCCAGCACCGCGGTGGGCCGCGCGTCGCGGTCCAGCCGCGTCACCCGCCAGTCGCCGCGCCGGCCCTCGACCCGCACCACATCGCCGGTCTCCAGGGTCAGCGCCGTGGCCGGCGAGAGCCCTAGCACCAGCTCGTCCCGCACCCCGTCCGCCGCCCGCAACATCCGCCGCGCGGAGACCTCGGCCTCGCCCGCCTGCATGACGATCGGCAGGTCCGCATCGGCGCTCTGCGCGCCCTCCAGCGGGTCGCGCCGCACCGCCACGGCGCCCGTCTGATAGTCCGCCTGCTCGTCGATGAACCGCACGCGCAGGGTCTGCGGCGCGGGCTCCAGCACCCGCGCCTGCACGGCCTCCGGCCGCTCGCCATCGACGGTCAGGTCGCCCGCGCCCAGCGTCCCCGCCACCGCCCGCTCGCGCATCAGGAAGGTCGGCAGCTCGCGCTCGGCGCCGTCGAAGCCGTAGGCCTCCGCCAGCGGCGCGATCGCCTGGGCGAGCCGCATCGGCCGCTCGACCACATAGCCGGCGACCTCGCCTTCGAGATCCTCGACATCGAGCTCCACGCCCGCCCGCTCGCCCAGCGCGCGCACCAGGTCCGCCAGGGTCCCCGAGCCCACCCGCCCGTTCAGCCAGTGGCCCAGCGTCCAGTTCGGCGCGTCCTTCCAGACGTCCTCCCGCGCCGGGAAATCGGGATAGGGCCGCGCGTCCCAGCACCAGGCGGCCATCGCCTGCAGCATCGGCCCGCCGTAGACGACGGACAGCGGATTGGCCTCGTCCTCGCCGAAGTGCTTCAGCACCGCCTCCAGCGCCCGCCGCTGCATCAGGTCGTCGCGCCGCCCGTTGGAGAACGGCGGCAGGAAACTCTCCGAACTCTTTGGATCGATGAAGAGATTCGGAGAATTGGCGCCCTTGTCCACCGCCGGGCAGCCGAACTCCACGAAGCGGATCGGCTTCGACTGCGGGACCCAGGCCGTCGCCGTCCCCGATCGCACCCCGCCCGGCCGGTCGTGGTGGGCGTTCGACCACCAGCTGACCAGGTCCTTGTAGCGCCAGATCCACGGCTCGTCGTAGGCCCCGTCGGTGATCGGCGTGCGCAGCTGGGCGGTGCGGTCCTCGGGGCTGGCGTAGTACCAGTCGAACCCCTCGCCGCCCGCAAGATTGGCCCGCAGGTAGTTGACCTGCCGGGTGTTCCTCCAGCCCGCCTGGGCGTCGAGGTGATCCGTCCCGTCCCGCCAGTCGGCCATCGGCGCGTACCAGTCGATACCGACGAAATCGATGTTCGCATCGGCCCACAGCGCATCGAGGTGGAAGTGCGCGTCGCCCGAGCCGTCCGGCGGCTGGTGGCCGAAATACTCGCTCCAGTCAGCGGCGTAGGAGATGGCCGTCTCCTCCCCCAGCACCGCACGGCAGTCGGCCGTCAGGGCCTGAAGCTGCGCCACCGCCGGATAGGTGGAGGCGCCCGAGCGCACCCAGGTGAGCCCGCGCAGCTCCGAGCCGATCAGGAACGCATCCACCCCGCCCGCCTGCGCCGCCAGCTCCGCGCAGTGCAGCACCATGCGGCGAAAGCCCCACTCGCCCTCGAAGAAGGCGGCCACCTGGTCGGCCGCCGCGGGGGTCTGGTCGACGCTCCCCTCCTGGCCGGCCGCCGGATGGCAGGTGATCCGCCCGCGCCAGGGATAGGGCGCCTGCTCCTCGTCGCCATAGGGGTCAGGCAGGCCGTTCCCCGGCGGCACGTCCATCAGGATAAAGGGATAAAGACCAACGCTGTAGCCGCGCGACTTCAGCTCCTGGATGGCCGCGACCACCGTGGCGTCGGCCGGCGTGCCGCCATAGGCGGGGCCGCCGTCCTGCTGGGAGATCAGCCGCGCCTCGGCGCGCGTCAGCCCGGCGACCGACCAGCTGATCGGGGCGGTGTCCTTGGCCGCCACCTCCACGCCCGGCCGGATCTCGCAGGCCCCGCAGCGCAGGTCGGTCCCGAACCAGGCCACCACCAGCGTCACCTGGGAGACGTTCGGCAGCTGCGCCTCCAGCTGGTCCAGCGCCAAGAGGAAATCCGGCCCGCCCCTTGTATTGTTGACGTTTTCCGCCCGAGTGGCGATCAGCCCATCGGCCTTCAGCACCGGCTCGGTCGCATAGACGAACTCCCCCGCGCCCGGGATCATGCAGACCCCCGTGAGCAGCCGCTCCAGGTCGCCGCCGGGGTTGCGGAACACCTCGAAGGAGAGCTGCGGCAGCCGGGCGCCGAAGGGCTCGAGGGCCAGGTCCTCGAACACCACATAGGCCGTGCCGCGATAGGCCGGCGCGGCGCCTTCTATGGCCTCGATCAGCGCGTCCGGCGCCTGGTCCTCGCCGCCGAGGTGAACTCGCATCGCCAGAGCCGAGACGTCCAGCGGCTTGCCGTCCGCCCACACCCGCCCGATCCCGTCGATCGGCCCCTCGCAGAGCGCCACCGCGAAGGAGAGGCTGTAGCGGTAGCTCACCGTCCGCGGCCCGCCCTTGCCGCCGCCGGCGGTCCCTTCGATGCGCTTCTCCTTGAACCGGGCGGCCCAGATCACCTGCCCGGCGACCCGCGCGCGGCCGAAGACGGCGGCCATCGGCTGGCCCTCGCCGGTGGTCTGCACCCGGACGCCCGGGATGCGCGGGCCGAGCTGCCGCGGCGGGCTCAGCGCATTGATCGCCGCCCGGTCCACCAGCCCCCCGACCAGGCCGCCCAGCGCCCCGCCGACCGGCCCGCCCAGCGCCGCGCCGACGCCGGTGAGGATCACCTGGGCCATCTAAGCCTCCCCAAGGTCTTGGCAGGGCGGAAAACGAAAGACGTGCGTCAGCCGCCGCGCCCACCAGGGCCCGAGCCAGCTCTCCACCACCGCCCGGCCCCAGTAGGCGTGGACGATGCGCGGCTGCGGCGGCCCGAGAGCGCTGACGATGGCGCAGTGCTTCACCGGCGCGCCCGCCGCCATGCGGAAGAGTGCGACGTCGCCGGGCGCCATCCCCGCCGGCGGGATCTCCACCAGCCACCGCCGCGCCGCCTCCAGCAGCGTCTCGCGCCCGCCCACCTCCGCCCAGTCCGGCGCATAGGGCGGCGGAGCTTCCGGCTCGGGTCCGACCACCTCCCGCCAGATCCCCCGCACCAGCCCGAGGCAGTCGCACCCTGCGCCCTTGGCGGAGGATTGATGCCGATAGGGCGTGCCGATCCAGGAGCGCGCGGCGGCGACGATGCGCTCCTTCGAATCCTCCCCCGTTGCACGGGGGAGGATTCGAAGCCTCCTCACCGCCGCCCCCCGTCATGCGTCTCGCCGGCGCCGGGGAAGGCGGCGATGAAGTCGTCGCCGGGGATGGTCGGAAAGCCCTGGAAATTGATCAGGTTGCCGAACTTGGCGGCGCAGGTCGCCGCGCGCTTGTCGCAGCCGGCGCGGACCTCGAACGCATCGCCCGGTGCCACGGCGAAGACCGTCGCCGCTGCCAGCGCCAGCACGCCGCCCGACTCGTGCGCCGCCACGGCGACGGCGCGGCCGGCGCCCGCCCCGCTCGTCCAGCTCAGCACTCCGCCGGCGAACCAGCCGGCCGCGAAGCCGCCCAGCCCGCTGACCGTCAGCCAGCGGCCATCGCGCACGGAGACCACCGCCCCCGTCCCGTTGAACGCCGGCCCGTCCACCGCCGCCTGGCAGCGGCCGTCGCCGAGATTGGCGTCGCAGACCCGCCCGAACGTCCGCCCCACCACCCGGTCCAGGGCCGCCAGCGGCCCCTCGACCTCGGCGGTGAAGCCTGCGCCCTCGCGCTTGATCCGCCGCACCCGCCCGCGCCACAGCTCCACACCCACCGCCGGATCGGCCCAGTCCACCCGCCGGCAGACCACCTCGGCCTCGTCGTAGAGTCCCTGGTCCAGGTCCTCGGCGGTGATCGCCGCATCGTCCAGCGCCGCCCGCGCCGCCGCCGTGCCGGCGGCCAGGCCGAGCTCGGTGTCCGCCGCGCCCAGCGTCCAGCCGGTGGCGGCGCGGCAGGTCACGCCCTCGACCACCAGGTCGCGGTCGTGGTCGGTGAAGCCCAGCGTCGCGCCGTCAGCCCGCGTCAGGATCCAGGCATGGCACAGCCTCGAGGCCCCCGAGGCCAGCTGCGCCGCCATCCCTTCCGGCAAGGCGCGCATCAGGCGCGCACCTCGACCAGCGGGACGGCCACCACCCGGCCGGCGTCGAAGCCCTCCAGGGTGATGTCCAGCCGGTCGGTGTCGAACCGCACCGGCACGTCGAAGGCGAACCCCGCCGTCACCGCCGCGCCCTCGCCCGGCGGCGCGTCCAGGGTGACGACGCCGCTCGCCGCGTCCAGGGCGAAGGCCGACGGGTCCAGCGGCGTCCCGTCCACCGCCACCGTCACCGTATCGGCGACCGGCCGGGTGATGGGCCGAACATAGGCGTGCTCGCCCGCGCCATAGGTCTTGCAGAGCTGGAAGGCCGCCGTCTCGCCGTCGCCGACGCCGACCTGTTGGTCCAGCGCGGTGATCGGCAGCGCCGCCGGGGCCGAGCGCCAGTCGGCGAAATCGCGGAAGCGAAAGGCGAAGAGCCGCCCCCGCCGCGCCTCGAAGAACGCAACGAGTTCGGCCGCTTCCGCCAGGCTCTTGATCGCCGCCCCGATCAGCCAGCGCCGCCGGCCGTGCGCCCAGGGCGTGTTGCGCTGCTCGAAGCCATTGGCCAGCTGCGCCACCTCGGTGCGCCGCTCCACCCCGCCGGTGGAGCCGAACGCCAGCCGCGCCGGCAGGCGGATGTCATGGAAGGACATGGGATTCCTCTTTCCCTCCCCCTCGTGGGGAGGTGGGCCGCGAAGCGGCTCGGGTGGGGGTCTTGCTGACTCGCCGCCGCAGCCGAGAGAGCGGGCTCCCCCACCCGTCTCGGCGCGTGCCGCGCCGATCCACCCTCCCCACAAGGGGGGAGGGAGAAGCGCTAGCGCCCGCCCAGGCTCACCGCCCGCGCGAGGGCCTGGGCGATCTGGGCTTCGGAGCGGAGCAAGCTTCCGCCGCCCTCGCCCTGCAGCGTCACGTTCACAGTCACCCCGCCGGCCGCCGGAGAGACTTCGCCGGCCGCGTGCGGGCGGAAGAGCTCCGGCCCGCGCTCGCCGACCAGGTAGGCGCCGCCCGGCGTCACCGGCCCGCCGTCGGCGCGGGCGCCGGCGAAGGCGGTCTTCACCACCGCCCCGAGCAGGTCGCCAAGCGAGCCGCCCGTCCGCACGCCGGCCGCGGCGTTCACCGCCCGCAGCACGCCCTCGGCCAGCTCGCCGAGCGTCAGCTTGCCGTCCGCCGCCGCGCGGCCCAGCGAACGGGTCAGGCTGCCGGCCGCCTTGGCGAAGGCCGCGTCTATAGCCGCCGCCGCGCGTTCGGCGGGCTCGGCGAGGGCCGCCAGGGCCGCGCCGGCCTCGGCCGCCTCACGCGGCAGGCCGTTCAGGGAAGGGATCTCGAAATCAGCCATGGTCCTCGTCCGGATGCAGGGCGGCCAGCGCTTCGAAAGCCGCGCGGGTCGTCGCCGGCGCCGCCTCGCCGGCCACGGCGCGCCACTCGGCCAGCGACAGCCGCCAGAAGGCCTCGGGCGTCACACCCAGGGCGAGCGCCGCGCGCAGCAGACCCGCCCAGGCCGGGCTCACGCGCTCGCCGCCTGGAAGGCCGCCGCGATCGCCTCGGCCGCCTCGGCAAGGTCGATCCGCGCGCCCGCCAGCCCCTCGGCGGCCTCCGTCTCGCCGCCGCCGCGCAGCAGGGCCGCCAGCACGATCAGCAGGTCCGCC
>DASPLZ010000462.1:0-9575 GCA_035627295.1 Phenylobacterium sp.
TTCCCGCTCGGCGCTGATGAAGTCCGCGTTCGGCACGCGCACGCCCGAGGTGGTGCCGTTCCAGGTGAAGACGAGGTCGGCCGCCGGATCGACCTTGGAAAGGTCCGGCAGCCGGCCGTAGGGCGCGTCCAGCACCTCGGCGTCGAGCTTCAGCTGCTTGGCGACGTCGGTCACCCAGTCCTTGCCGAAGCTTTCGAAGGCCAGGAGCTGCACCTTGCGCGGGCCCAGCAGCGACCAGAGCGCCATCTCCACCGCCCCGGTGTCGGAGCCCGGCACGATGCCGATCAGGTGGCCTTCCGGCACCTCCAGCACTTCGCGGGTCAGGTCGATGCACTGCTGCAGGCGCCCCTTGCCGAGCTTGGAGCGGTGCGAGCGGCCGAGGACCGCGGAGCTGAGATTTTCGGGTTTCCATCCGGGGCGCTTGGCGCACGGGCCGGAAGAGAATTCGGGTCGCGCCGGGCGCATGGCCGGCTTCGGCGGAACTTGAGTCACTGCGATGTCTCCCATCCTTGCAGATGGGCAGCGCCCCGTTGGGGGGGCGTGGCCCGCGGCGGCGATAGCGCTATTGCGGGTGCGAAGGCAAGCGGAAGTTCAGGTCGTGGCCTCGAGCTTCTGCTCGCGCGACCGTCGCCACCAGGAGGCGATGGTGCCGATGACGATGGCCAGCAGGACCCCCACCGTCACCACGTTGTTCACTAGGTAATAGGTCCAGTCGTGCTCGCGGCTGGTCACGATATAGAAGGCGTGCAGACTGAACTGGGCCGCCTGCAGCAGCATGGCGCCCCCCAGCCACAGGCTCGCGAAGATCATCGCCAGGACGAGGAAGCCGAACGCCAGCACCCCGTCCACCAGCAGCAGCGGCACATCCTGCGCCGATCCCTCATCGACGAGGAGGCGCACCAGGAAGGCTGCGGCGCCGGCCGCCAGGTTCAGCATCCCGCCGCCACGCTCGGGCCAGTCGCCCTTCCACCACGCAAAAAGGGCCACCCCGATGAGGGGCAGCCACCCAATTAGACTCGCGTGCGTTTCTAGCTGCTCTTGGAGCATGATGCGGCGCCTCTAAGCCAATAGAGACGCCGCACCAGTTAAATCATCGCAACGATGATGCGATTCAGCCGACTTCCCGCAGGGCGGTGGTCGTGCCGGTGTGGACGTTCGCCGGCTTGTCGGCGAAGCCGGCCATCTTGGCGCGGATGCCGATGCGCAGCTTCACGTCGTTCAGTTCGTTGTGGACCGCGACCATCGCGGTGCGGGCTTCACCGAGGGCGGCGATGGCCTTCACCAGGTTGGCGGCCGCATCATCGCCGACCACGGTCGACAGATGCAGGTCCGACTTGGCCGTCAGCATGGCGCTGAGCAGTTCGGCGGCTTCCGTCATCGCCTGATCGACAGCGCCCTCGGTGGCGAACAGCTTGGTCGCGACCTTTTGAGCAACAAACGCCTTTTCCATAAATCCCAAGCTCCCGTTAACCAAATGACAAGTTCAGTAAACAACCCGTTAGGAAGTTCAGTAAACGAAAGCTTAAGCGTGGTCGAGTCCCTTTCGCGCCTAACGCGAATGCGGCATCTCGCCGCGTGGAAGCGAAGCGTTAGGGACTTGCGCGGTACAGCTTGCCGTCGTGCAGAGCCGCAGATCCCTTTCGGCCGCCCGGCCGCTTGCGCGCAGCCACGTGACGTTCCACGCCAGGGTGGCCGGCGCCGCCCTCGCCACGACCGTCGCGGTGCTGGCGGCCGCGTGCCTTACCTTCATGTTCCAGCAGTGGGCGGTGGCGCGCGAGCAGTCGCACCGCTCGCATCAGGTGCTGGCCGAGATCACCGCCGCCAACGCCTCGCGTGCGGTCCTCGCCGGGCGGACCCAGGGGGTCCAGGCCGCGCTGACCTCCGCCGGCAAGGCGCCGCGGCTCATCCGCGGCGAAATCCGCGACGCCGCGGGAAGGCGGCTCGCAACCTATGATCGCCCGGGCTCGGCCCGCCAGACGGACGGTGCGGAGAAGATCACCGCCGAGATGCGCGGCTTCGGCAAGGTCATCGGCAAGGTTTCACTCGAGGTCGAGAAGCCTAGACTTGGGGAGATGCTGCCGCAGTTCATCGCCCTGACCGCGGCCCTCTTCTTCGCCGGCATGGCGACGGCCCTGTTCCTGGCGCGCGGCATGGCCCACCGGGTGATCGCGCCGGTGCAGGCCCTCTCCGACGCCATGCGCGAGGTGGCCGAACGCGGCGACTTCGAGCCGGTGAAGGTGAACGCCGCCGACAGCCTGTTCCGCAGCCTGACCGACAGCTTCAACCACCTGCTCGGCAAGCTCGACGCCCGCGACCGCGACCTGAAGCGGACGATGAAGGAGCTGGTCGAGGCCAGAGACGCGGCCGACGCGGCCAACACGCTGAAGTCCCAGTTCCTCGCCAACATGAGCCATGAGATCCGCACCCCGCTGAACGGCGTGCTGGCCATGGCCGACGTCATGGCGATGAGCGACCTGCCGCCGCTGCAACGCGAGCGTCTGGGCGTCATCCGCCAGTCCGGCGAACTCCTCCTGGCGGTGCTCAACGACGTTCTCGACCTGTCGAAGATCGAGGCCGGCAAGCTGACCCTGCTGGAAGGCGACTTCGACCTGGAGCGGGTGGCCGCCTCCACGCGCGACACCTTCTCGCAGATGGCCAAGGACAAAGGGCTGACCTTCGACGTCGAGGTGGCGGCCGAGGCCGCCGGCTGGTGGCGGGGCGATGCCGACCGCATCCGCCAGATCCTCAACAACCTCACCTCCAACGCCATCAAGTTCACGCCGGACGGCGCGGTGCATGCGCGCTTCGACATCAACCCGGCCTCCGGCGCCCTGCGCCTGCAGGTGGCCGACACCGGCGTCGGGGTGGCCGAGGAGAAGCTGCCGACCCTGTTCGAGAAGTTCGTGCAGGCCGACAATTCCGCGACTCGCCGGTTCGGCGGCACGGGCCTGGGCCTGGCCATCTGCCGCGAGCTCGCCCAGATGATGGGCGGGGTGATCTCGGCCAAGAGCCTGGTCGACGTCGGCTCCACCTTCACGGTCGAGCTGCCGTTGGTCCGCGGCGACGCCCCGGCGACGGCGGTGGAGGCCAACGACAGCGCCCCCGAGGGCGACGAGGCCAACATCAAGCTCCTGGCCGCCGAGGACAATCCGACCAACCAGCGGGTGCTGAAGGCGGTGATGGACTCCCTCGGCATCGACATCGACATCGTGCCGGATGGCAAGGCGGCGGTGGAGGCCTGGCGCGCGGGCGCCTACGACCTCATCCTCATGGACATCCAGATGCCGGTGATGGACGGCATCGCCGCGGCCAAGGCGATCCGCGACGCCGAGTGGTCCGAGCAGCGCAAGGCCATCCCGATCATCGCCCTGACCGCCAACGCGCTGAGCCACCAGGTCGAGGAATATCTGGCCGCCGGCATGGACAGCCACGTCTCCAAGCCGATCGAGATCGCCAAGCTCTACGAGGCGATCAGCGACGCCCTGACCACCTCCGCGCGGGCCGCTTGAGGGCGGCTTTCGAAAGCTTCACGTTGGTGAACCGAACATAACGGCGCGCTCAGAACCAAGTCAGCCGCCGCGTGTTTCTATCGCCTTCAACGTCGCCAATCCCGGCGGCGGTGTTGCGAAAGGAACGCGACCATGAAGAAGACCCTGATTTCGATCGCGGCGGTTTCCACCCTCGCCGCCGCCGCCGTGCCGGCCATCGCCTCGGCCGCCCCCTGGCAGAACATCAACCAACGCCAGGCGAACCTCGATCGCCGGATCGACCAGGGCGTGCGCAATCACACCCTGACCGCCCGCGAGGCCCAGAACCTGCGCAACGAGTTCCGCCAGCTGGTGCGCCTGGAGGACCGCTATCGCCGCGGCGGCCTCAACAACTGGGAGCGCGCGGACCTGAACCGCCGCTTCGACGCCCTCTCGGCGCGCATCCGCATCGAGCGGAACGACCGCCAGGATCGCCGCTACGGCTATGGCTACGGCCACCGCAACTAAGGGCTGATCGCCCGAACGCCCGCGCCCCCGGAGCCCCGCTCCGGGGGCGTTTTGCTGTCCGCGGCACGAAACCAAACCGCCCGGCGACGGTTTTCTGCGCCCAGAGGGGGCGGTGAGCGAGGGACGAGAGCCTGAAAGGACGATAGGCAATGAAACCGCTTCACCTGACCTTGGCCGCCACGGCCGCGCTGCTCGTCGGCGCCGGCGGCGCGGCGGCGCAGAGCTGGCGCGACTTCGACGGCCGGCTGGGCAATCTGGAGGACCGCATCGAGCGCGGCGCCGCGCTCGGCGAGCTGACCCGCGGCGAGGCGCGCGAGCTGCTGAACGCGGTGGAGGATCTCGACGACCTGGAGGACCGCTACCAGATCGGCGGCTATTCCGCCTGGGAGCGCGAGGATCTTGACGGCCGCATCGACGCCTTGAGCCGGCGCCTGGGCATGGACCGCACCGACTACCAGGTGCGCGACCGCGCGTATGATGACGACGACTGGGGCCCCGGCCGCTGGTATCGCGACGGCGTCTGGGCCGCGATCGACGAGCGCAAGGACGAGCTGGACCGGCGCATCGACCGCGGCGTCGAGACCGGCGACATCACCGCCGGCGAGGCGGTGCGCCTGCGCGAGGAGTTCCGCGACATCGCCTCCCTGGAGCTGCGCTACAGCTCCGGCGGCCTCTCGCAATGGGAGCGCGAGGACCTCGACCGACGCTTCGACGACCTGGCGCGGCAGATCCGCTGGGACCGCAGCGACTGGGACCGCTACTCGGGCTAGGCCGGCGTCAGCCGGAGCCGGCTCTCCGCCATCGTGACGGCGCGGCCGCGCAGCATGACGCGCGCGCCGCGCCGCTCGCATTCCAGATCCGCGCCGCGGCCCGGATAGGCCTGATGAAACCGCAGGGCCTCGCGCCCCAGCTTGTCGGCGAAGAGCGGGGCCAGGATGCAGTGCGCCGAGCCGGTGGCCGGATCCTCCGGAATGCCCGAGCCGGGCGCGAAGAACCGGCTGACCGCATCATACGGCGAGCCGTCGTCCGCCAGGGCGGCGATGACCACATTGCCGCGCCCCTGGGTGGCGCCGCTGGAGATCGGCTTCAGGGCGGCGATGTCCGGCGTCAGGCGGCGCACGGCCGCCTCGTTCTCCAGCACCGCGACCAGGAATTGGGCCGCCCAGACTTCCACCGGCTCGACGCCCAGCGCCTCCGCCAGGCCCGCTGGCGGATCGATGCGGTGCGGCGGCATGGTCGGGAAGTCCATCTCATAGGCCTCCCCGGCGCGAGCGACGGTCAGCGGGCCGGACTGGGTGTCGAAGGTCACCGCCTCGGCCGCCAGCGCGAGCTCGGTGAAGAGCGCATGGCCCGACGCCAGGGTGGCGTGGCCGCAGAGCGGCACCTCCAGCGCCGGCGTGAACCAGCGCAGACCGAAACGGGCCGGATCGCCCGTCTTGAGCAGGAAGGCGGTCTCGGCCTGATTGTTCTCGGCCGCCAGCGCCTGCATCCAGCCGTCGGACGGCCATGCCTCGAGCGGCTCGAGCACGCAGGCGGGATTGCCCTTGAAAGGTTCCGACGCGAACGCGTCCACGGTCCATTGGCGCATGGCTGATCCCCCTTGCGAACCGTCCTCTTAGTCGACCACCGTCACCTCGGGCCAGCGGGCCTTCACCGAAGCGATCGCCTTATCCCACCCGTCGCCCTTCGCCCGGTCCCGGCGCGGATTGGGGGCCAGGCGCATGGCGAAGACATCTTCGAGGCCGAAGGGGGCTTCGATGGTGAGGGAGTCGTCCGCTTCCAGCCTTGCGCCCACCGCAAAGCCAGGCGCCAGGAAGCGGGTCAGCGACTCGGCCGTCGAGCCCAGCGGCGGATAGGGCTCATCGGTCTTGAAGTGGTCGGCGAACCACAGGTGCACCCGGGCCTGGTTGCGCACCTCGACCAGGGCGTCGAATGGCGGCGGATAGACGGCCGCGGCCCGCTTGATGTGCACGTCTTCGGCTTCGTAGGTGGTGTCCGGGTCGAAGTAGACGAGGTCGTAGTCGCGCACGCCGTAGTCGGGGTCGCGGCCGGTCCGGTGGTTCCAGACCCGCTGGTAGATGGCGCCGGAGACGATCAGCCAGTCGGGCAGGGCGAGGTCGCGGGCGATCCGCATCACCGTCATCAGCGAGGGCGAAGCGCGCAGGATGGTCTCCAGCTGGTTTCGCAGCTCGCTCATCGCCCCCTCATCGGCCAGGCGTGGTCCAGCGGGCCGTGCCCCGCGCCGAAGCCCGGCGCGCGGCGCAGCGCCTCCTGCACATAGGCCCAGGCGCGGGCCACCGCCTCGGTCAGGCCCAGACCCTGGGCCAGGCCGGCCGCGCAGGCCGAGGCGAGGGTGCAGCCGGTGCCGTGGGTGTGGCGCGTCTCCAGCCGCTCGGCCTCGAAGGTGGTTTCGCCGGCCGGAGTCATCAGGATGTCGATCACCCGCTCGCCCGGCAGGTGTCCGCCTTTCATCAGCACCGCCCCGGCGCCCAGGCGGAGCAGCGTCTCGCCGGCGCGGCGGGCGTCGTCGGCGCTCTCCACGGCGAGCCCGGTCAGCGCCGCGGCCTCCGGCGCGTTGGGGGTCAGGAGCGACGCCCGCGGGACCATGCGTTCGCGCACCGCCGCCACCGCCTCGGCGGCCAGCAGCGGCGCGCCGCCCTTGGCCACCATCACCGGATCCACCACCGCCGGCGCGTCGGCCTGCTCGAGGATCTCGGCCACCGTCCGAACCATCGCCGCATCGCCCAGCATCCCAGTCTTCAGCGCATCCGCGCCGATGTCGCCCAGCACCGCCGCGGCCTGGGCGCGCACCAAGTCCGTCGGCAGGCCGTGCACGCCGTGAACGCCGAGGGTGTTCTGCACCGTGACGGCGGTGATCGCGGTGGCGGCGTAGCCGCCCAGGGCCGTCACCGTCTTGATGTCGGCCTGCACGCCCGCGCCGCCGCCCGAATCCGAGCCGGCGATGATCAGCACCCGCCCCTGCATGGCCGCGCCTCTAGGCCGCCGCCCGCAGGCGCTCCAGCACCAGGGGGTGCAGGTCGAGGTTGGCGGCGCAGACCGTGCCGGTGTCGATCACCGCCTCGCCGCCGTCGGCGCTGGTCACCTTGCCGCCGGCCTCGGTGACCAGCAGCGTTCCCGCCGCCAGGTCCCAGGGGCCGAGGTCGCGCTCCCAGTAGCCGTCGAAGCGGCCGGCGGCGACGAAGGCGAGGTCGAGGGCGGCCGAGCCGAAACGGCGCACGCCGGCGACCCGCTGGCTGATCTGGTGCAGCTCCTTCAGGAACTTCGCGTGCTGGCCGTGACCGAGGAAGGGGATGCCGGTGGCCAGCACCGCCTCGTCGAGCCGCGTGCGGGCCGCCACCCGCAGGCGCCGGTCGTTGACGAAGCAGCCCTTGCCCTTCTCGGCCCAGAAGAGCTCGTTGGTGATCGGGTTGAAGGTCACGGCCGCGACCACCGCGCCCTCGCGCGAGAGGGCGATGTTGACGGCGAAGTGCGGGATGGCGTGCAGGAAGTTGGTGGTGCCGTCGAGCGGGTCGACGATCCAGGTGTGGGTCTTGTCGGTGCCCTCGATCAGCCCCCGCTCCTCGCCCAGGAAGCTGTAGCCGGGACGGGCCTTGGAGAGCTCCTCGAACAGGGTCTGCTCGGCCTTCAGGTCGGCGGCGGAGACGAAGTCGGCCGGCGCCTTCTTGGCCACCTGCAGCTCGCCGAGCTCGCCGAAGTCGCGTGTGAGCCCGCGCGCGGCCTTGCGGGCGGCGTCGGACATGACCTTCAGGAGCGCGGATTGGGTGGCCAAGGCTGAGGTCTTTCGAGGGCGGGCGCGGACCCTAGTGGGGCGACCAGATCAAGGCAAGGCGCGGGCGGCGAGGCCCTCGGCGATGGCGCCGTTCAGCGCCCGCACGGCGGCCGCCGGGCCTTCGAGATGGGCCCAGACTCCGGCCGAGACGGCGAGGAAATCGGCGCCGGCGGCGGCGAGGCCGGCGGCGTTGCCCGCCGTGATCCCGCCGATGGCGACGCAGGGGGTCTGCATGCTCTCCTGCCAGATGGAGAGGATCTCCGGGTCCGCGCGGGTCGGCGCGTCCTTGGTGGCGGTGGGGAAGAAGGCGCCGAAGGCCACGTAGTCCGCCCCGGCCTCGGCCGCCTCCATGGCCAGGTGGCGGCTGTCGTGGCAGGTGACCCCGACCATCCGGCCCGCGCCCACCAGCCGGCGCGCCTCGGCGTAGGAGGCGTCCGACTGGCCGACGTGCACCCCGTCGCAGCCCAGCCGGGCGGCGAGGTCGGGGCGGTCGTTGAGGATCACCGCCACGTCGCGGGCGTGGGCGATAGGGGTGACGATGTCCACGGCGGCGGCGATCACCTCGTCGGGAGCCTCCTTGAGCCGCACCTGCAAGGCGGCCACGTCCCCGGCGTCGAGCGCGGCGGCGAGGTCGCGGCCGAAGCCGGCGAGATCGTCGAGCCTCGGCGGGGTGATCAGGTAGAGGCGGCAGTCGGCGGGCATGGACGGGCTCTTACACCGCCGGGCGGCGTGGAAACTAGACGGCGGCGCGGGCGGCGATCGCCGCGCGGCCGACCGCCGGCGAGGTAGGCGGCGAGCCGTCGTTGGCCACCGCGGCCCAGGCGATCCCTTCGCCTGGATGGAACGCGGCCTCGGCGTACCAGAGGGTGTTGGAGCCGTTGTGCCACAGGCTCCCATCCTTCCGCACGTTCCAGCCCAGGGCGTAGTCGCCGCCGAACGGCGGGGTGTGCAGGGTCCGCCAGCTTTCGGGCTTGAGGAAGGCCGAGCGGTCGCGGTGGGCGGCCAGGTAGGTGATCAGGTCGGCCATGCTGAGGTGCGCGCGCCCGGCCGGCCCCAGCACCGCGGGGTTGTCGGTGGGCGCATCGCCGATGCGGAAGGCCATGCGCCGGCCCGAGCCGGGCGGCAGCATGGCGTGGCCCGCCGGCTGGTCCAGCGTTCCCTTCGCGCCCGGCGCGCCGAAGCCCGCCGATCTCAGGCCCAGCGGCTCGAAGAGATGCCGACGGGCCAGGGTCTCCCAACTCTCGCCGAGCTTGGCCTCCAGCATGGCGCCGGCGACCACATAGCCGTTGTTCGCATATTCGAAGGTGGTCTCCGCCGGGCCGGAGGGCGCCATCGCCAGGGCCTGGCGGGCGTAGGCGCGGCGCTCCTCGCGCGGATCGTCGTTGTCGCGCGCGAACTTCACCAGCTCGGTGAGCGGCAGGTTGCCGGGTAGGCCGGCGCGGTGGCTGAGCAGGTGGCGGAACGTCGTCGGCCGGTAGGCGGGCTGCATGTCCGGCGCGGTCTGGCCGAGCAGGTCGCCGACGGTGTCCGTCCAGGCGATCGCGCCCTCGTCGACCAGCCGCGCCACCAGGGTGGCGGTCATCGACTTGGTGATCGAGCCCATGTGCCACTTGTCGTCGGTCGACACCGGCAGGCCCATGCCGCGCACCCGCTCGCCCGTGGCCCAGGCCCTGCGCCGGCCGCCCTTGTCGGCGGCGGCGGCGAAGGCCGGCGAGCCGGCCGCGGCGCGGTAGCTCTCCAGCAGGTCGTCGGTCAGCGGGACAGCCGGCGGCGCCGGCGGCGCCGCGGCG
>DASPLZ010000463.1:0-4878 GCA_035627295.1 Phenylobacterium sp.
CTCACCCGAACCGGCCGGTGATATAATCCAGAGTGCGCTGATCCTTCGGATTGGTGAACATCTGGGCCGTCGGGCCCACCTCCACCAGCTTGCCGAGATGGAAGAAGGCCGTGGTCTGCGAGACCCGCGCGGCCTGGGCCATCGAGTGGGTGACGATGACGATGCAGAACTCCTGCCGCAGTTCGTCGATCAGTTCCTCGATGCGGGCCGTGGCGATCGGGTCGAGCGCCGAGCAGGGCTCGTCCATCAGGATCACTTCCGGCTCCACGGCGATCGCGCGGGCGATCACCAGGCGCTGCTGCTGGCCGCCGGAGAGGCCCATGCCGGGCTGATGCAGCCGGTCGGCCACCTCGTTCCAGAGGCTGGCCCGCTTCAGCGACTTCTCGACGATCGCCTCCAGCTCGGCCTTGCTGGAGGCCAGGCCGTGGATGCGGGGGCCATAGGCGACGTTCTCGAAGATGGTCTTGGGGAAGGGATTGGGCTTCTGGAACACCATGCCCACCCGGGCGCGCAGCACGACGGGGTCGAGGCCCTGGTCGTTGACATCCTCGCCGTCGATCTCGATGCGTCCGGTGACGCGGGCGCCCTGGATGGTGTCGTTCATCCGGTTGATGCAGCGCAGGAAGGTGGACTTGCCGCAGCCCGAGGGGCCGATCAGGGCGGTCACCGAGCGGTCGGCGACGTCCAGGCCGACGTCGAACAGCGCCTGCTTGTCGCCGTAGAAGACGCTGACATCGCGCGCGGCGACCTTCACGCCCTGGGTCGGCGCGGCGGCGTGGGCGGGATCGACCTGCATGTGCAGCCCTGGCGGGGGCTCGGATTGGACCATGACTTTCCTTGCGTCTTTCGCGTCCTGCGGCTGCATGTCTACCACCTCCGCTCGAAGCGGCGGCGCAGCAGAATAGCCGCGGCGTTCATCACCAGCATGAAGGCCAGGAGGACGATAATGGCGCCGGCGGTGCGTTCGTGGAACGCCCGCTCGGAGGCGTTCTCCCAGATGAACACCTGAACGGGCAGGACCGTGGCCGAGCCGGTGACGCCTTCAGGCAGGCTCGGCACGAAGGCGACCATGCCGATCATCAGCAGCGGCGCGGTCTCGCCGAGCGCATGGGCGAGCGACAGGATCGCGCCGGTCATCATGCCCGGCATGGCGAGCGGCAGGACGTGATGGAACACGGTCTGGGTCTTGGAGGCGCCGACGCCGAGCGCCGCCTCGCGGATCGAGGGCGGCACCGCCTTCAGCGAGGCGCGGGTGGCGATGATCACCGTCGGCAAGGCCATCAGGGCGAGCACGATACCGCCGACCAGCGGCGAGGACCTCGGGATCGCCAGCCAGTTGATGAACACCGCAAGGCCCAGGAGGCCGTAGACGATGGAGGGCACCGCCGCGAGGTTGTTGATGTTGACCTCGACGATGTCGGTCCAGCGGTTCTTGGGCGCGAACTCCTCGAGATAGACCGCCGCCAGCACGCCGATGGGGATGGCCAGCACCGCCGTCACCAGCAGCATCAGCGCCGAGCCGATCACGGCGCCCAGCACCCCGGCCTGTTCCGGCTCGGTGGAGTCCGAGCGGGTGAAGAACTCGGTGTTGAAGCCGCCCTTGATAGCGCCCTGCGCCTTGAGCCGGTCCAGCCAGGCGAGCTGCTGGTCGTCCAGCTTGCGGCTCGATTGCTCCAGGTCGCGGCTGATCTCGCCCTTGAAATAGAGGTCGGCGTCCGCCGAGACGGGGCCGCGCATCTCGATCCGCTGGCCGATCCGGTCTGGGTCGGCGCGCACCTTGTCCAGCAGCTTGAAGCCGAAGTCGTTGGAGACCAGCCGCTGGACCTTGCGCGAGACGGTCATGCCGGCGTCGTCGGTGAGGCCGAGCCTGGCCATCAGCGCCTCGGTGACCAGGGCGTTGTAGTTCGCCCCCTCCGGCGCGGCGCGGTCGATGCGCGAGGGATCGAGATAGACCTCGACCGTCAGGTCGTTGCGCCAGAAGGCGCTGGCGCCCTGGGTGACGATGCGGCCCAGCAGCACGGCCAGGAAGATGATCGCCACCGCGATGGCCAGGCGGCCATAGAGCTTGAAGCGCGCCTCCGCGGCGTGGCGCTTCTTCAGGCGGCGGGCGGCCTGGTCGGAGACGGCGCGGCGCGCCGGGATATGGGCGGCGGCGTCAGTCATACTGTTCGCGGTAGCGGCGCACGATGGTCAGCGCCAGGATGTTGAGCATCAGGGTGACCACGAAGAGCGTCAGGCCAAGGCCAAACGCCGAAAGCGTCTTGGGGCTGTCGAATTCCTGGTCGCCGGTTAGCAGGGTGACGATCTGCACCGTCACGGTGGTGACGGTGTCGAGCGGATTGAGCGTCGCCTTGGCCTGCAGGCCGGCGGCCATGGTGACGATCATGGTCTCGCCGATGGCCCGCGAGACCGCCAGCAGCATGGCGCCCATGATCCCCGGCAGGGCGGCGGGCAGGACCACCTTCTTGATGGTCTCCGACTGGGTCGCGCCCATGGCGTAGCTGCCGTCGCGCAGGGACTGCGGCACGGCGTTGATGATGTCGTCGGAGAGCGAGGAGACGAAGGGGATCAGCATGATCCCCATGACCACGCCCGCCACCAGGGCCATCTGGTTCTGCACGCCGAGCAGGTATTGGCCGAGCCCGTCCATAGGCCCGCCGACCATCATCGCGCCGAGGCCGTTGATCGCCGCGCGGAACGTCGGCCCCACCGTCAGGGCGGCGAAGAAGCCGTAGACCACCGTCGGCACCCCCGCGAGGATCTCCAGCAGGGGCTTGACCACCGAACGGGTCGCGGGTCCCGCGTATTCGGCCAGGTAGATCGCCGAGAAGAGCCCGATGGGGCCGGCCACCAGCATGGCGATGGCCATGATCAGGAAGGTGCCGATGAACAGCGGCGCGGCGCCGAAGGCCCCCGCCGCGCCCACCTGATCGGCCCGCATGGCGATCTGCGGGCTCCACTGCATGCCGAAGAGGAAGTCGATCGGCGAGACCGCCTGGAAGAACCGCAGGCTCTCCCAGACCAGCGAGAACACGATGCCCACCGTCGTCAGGATGGCCACCGCCGAACAGGCGATCAGCAGGCCCGCGACCCAGCCCTCCACGCGGTTGCGCGCCCGGAACTGCGGCGCAAGTCGTCTGCGCGCGACGAAGAAGCCGCCCACGGCCAGCAGGGCGGCGATGACCAGGGATCCGACCGCGAAGCCCTGGGCGATCCCGCGGTCCTTGGCGGCGGCCGCCTGCAGCGCTTCTGCGACATCGGGGGGATAGATGGTCAGGCTGGGCTCGGCTCCCCGGCTGATCGCCCGGGCGTCGTCGAAGAACACCACCTGCTGGTCGGCCGGCAGCGCCTGGACCGCGGCCGGCGCGTCGGCGCGCAGCAGCGCCGCCTCGATCCGCCCGCCGAGCGCCATCACCAGGATGAGGAAGATCGCCGCCGGCGCGGCCGCCCAGAGCGCCAGATAGGCCCCGTGGTAGCCCGGCCGCGAATGGGTCTCCGCCCCGCCGGCGAGCGCCACCGCGCGGCGGCGGCCGGCGACATGCGCCAGCGCCGAGATCGCCGCCAGCGCCAGGAGGGCGAACCAGATCAACATCTAACCGTAGAGATTCCCGCGCCCAGCGTCGGGGCCTCAATGGCGGGGGAATGCAGTCGCTACGCGACAGTTTGATGACAGTTTTGTTTCAAAGCGCCTCGGCGTTCCGCGCCAGCGGCAGGCAGACGCTGAACGTCGCGCCGGCCCCCACCGCGCTCTCGACCGCCATTCCGCCGCGGTGCCGGTTGACGATATGCTTGACGATGGCCAGGCCCAGGCCCGTGCCAAGCCGCTCGCCGCTCTTCTGGCCCTCGACCCTGTAGAAGCGTTCGGTGAGCCTCGGCAGATTCTCGCGGGCGATCCCGCCGCCGCGGTCCTCCACCCGCACGCAGGCGTAGGCATCGCCTTCCCGATCCGGCGTCAGCAAGGGCAGGCGGGCCGTGTTCCCGCGCCGCGCGCGCAGGGCCCAGGTGGCGGTCTGGGAGCCCTCGACCGTAACGGTGACCGTCTCGCCGGCGGGCGAATATTTGATCGCGTTCTCCGCCAGGTTCTGCACCACCTGGATGATCTGGTCCCGCTCGCCGACCACCACCGCCGGCTGGTCGGGAGGGATCAGCTCCAGCTTCACCTGCCGTTCGGCCGCCACCGGCGCCAGGGCGTCGAGCACGTCGGAGGCGGCCGCCGCCAGGTCCACCGCCTCGCTGGGCGGCAGGTGTTCGGACTGTTCGATGCGGCTGAGCGAGGTGAGGTCGGCGACCAGCCGGAACATCCGGTCGGCCTGCGCCTGCATGATATCGAGGAACCTGTCGCGCGCGGCCGGGTCGTCCTTGGCGTGGCCGCGCAGGGTCTCGATGAAGCCGGAGAGCGAGGCCAGCGGCGTGCGCAGCTCGTGGCTGGCGTTGGCCAGGAAATCGACGCGGGCCTGTTCGCTGCGCCGCGCCTCCGTCTCGTCTTCCAGGGTCAGGAGGGCCAGGCGCGCGCCCGTGTCGGAGGCCAGCGGCTTGGCGAGCGCGACCAGCTGGCGCGAGGCCGCCCCGGTGATCACCAGCGGCGCGCGAGTCTCCTGCCCGGCGTAGAGCGCCGCGTCGACCGCCGCCAGCACATCGGGGTCGCGGATCAGGGTGATCAGCCGCGCCCCCGCCTCGCCCATCCGCAGCAGCTGGCGCGCAGCGGCGTTGGCGTAGACGCCGAAGCGGTCGGTGGCGTCGTCCTGGCGCCCGCCCATGACGATGAGGGTCGGCGTGGTGAGCGCCTCCAGCGCCTCGCGGTACGGCGGCTGGAAGGTGGGAAAGGCCGGCCGCTCGTCGCGCGCGACCGCCTCTAGGTGCGCCGTGGTGGCCGTACGC